>JBIJBH010000091.1:0-9936 GCA_044345315.1 Lysobacteraceae bacterium | reverse complement strand
GCGGCCAAGCGCGGCGCCGCGCCGACGCTGCATCCGGTGGTGCGCGCGGAGGTGGATGCGGTGCTGGAGACGCTGCCGCGGCAGGCGCGGGCGCAGGTGCTGCGCCGTTTCGAACGGGTGCCGGCGCTGGCCCTGCGCGCCGATCCGGCGACGCTTGCGGCGCTGGCGCGCGATCCGCGCGTGCTGCGGGTGGATGTCGATGTCGGCGGCAGCGGCGCGGCGCCGGCAGACGAATCCACCGTGCTCAACCAGTTGCATCAACTGCCGGAACTCGGCGTCCGCGGCGCCGGCATGAAGGTGGCGGTGATCGATTCGGGCATCGACACCGATCACGCCGATCTGCGCACGCGGATCGTCGGCCAGCGCTGTTTCTGCAGCGTCGGCACCGGCTGCTGCCCGAACGGCACGAACAACCAGTCCGGCGCCGGTTCGGCCGAGGACGATCACGGCCACGGCACCAACGTCACCGGGATCATCGGCGGCGACGGCACCCTCGCCCCGCGCGGTGCGCTGCCGGCGGTGTCGCTGGTCGCGGTGAAGGTGCTCGATCGCAACAACCGCTTCCAGACCACGTCCGACGTGGTCGCGGCGCTGGACTGGATCGCGTCCGCGCATCCGGATGTCGATGCGGTGAACCTCAGCCTCGGCACCGACGCGCTGTTCGCCGGCGACTGCGACCAGTCCGCGGCCTGGACCCAGGCGCTGGCGGTGGCGGTGGCCAATCTCGAAGCGCTGGGCGCGGTGGTGACCGCCTCCGCCGGCAATCAGGCCAACAGCGGTTCGATGAGCGCACCGGCCTGCCTGCGCAACGTGATCTCGACCGGCGCGACCTGGGACGTGGTCGGCGGCCCTGTGAACTTCAGCAATTGCAGCGACACCTCGACCGCGCCGCGGCAAATCACGTGTTTCAGCAATCGCAGCCCGACCACCGATCTGTTCGCCGCCGGCGCCTTCGTGCGCGCGACCGGTTTCAACGGCGGCACGTCGACCTTCGCCGGCACCTCGCAGGCGGCGCCGATGGCCGCGGCCTGCGCGATCGCGCTCAAGCAGGCCGCGCCGGCGAGCACGGTGGCGCAGCGCAAGGAAGCGATGACACTGTCGCCGACCCGCATCAGCGAGCCGGGCGGCACCCGCAGTTATCCCTTCCTCGATTGCCGCGACGCGCTGAAACTGCTTGCCCCCGCGTTGCTGGCGCCGCGAGTGCTGGAAGGCGCGCGCCCGCGGCTGCGTCCGCGCGGCGGCGGTTGAACGCAGCGTCGGCGCTCTGCGCGAGGCCTGCGACTTCGATCAGCGGGGCGCCTCACATCCAGCGCGGTGCCTCACTTCGCCGGAGCGTCGCGCTCGGACATCAGTCGCGCGCGTTCTTCCTCCGACAGCTGTCGCTCCGCGGGCAGCGCGGGCATCAGATCGATCGGCGTGGTCGTGCCGTCGATGGTCACCGCCAGGGTCGCGAATCGCCAGACGCCGAGTCTGCTGGAGGCATCGAGAAAGATCGTCGCCTTGCCGCGCGGCCCCTTGATCGGGATCTGGAGGTGCGCGTATCCGCCATCGCCGGCCGTGCTGACCGAGCCGATGGACAGACCATCCGGCTCGATCGGAGCCCCCAACGCCGCGGTCACGTTGGGATCGGCGCGTGTCTGAGCCAGCGCGAACCGATACGCGTCGTGATCGCGCATGCTGTCGTTGATCAGCATCCATCCGATCTGGAAGATCGCGCCGAAGACCAACAACAACGGAATCACGACGAACAGCGGAAGGGCCCATTTCCAATGACGCTGCCACCAGCCCAGGCGTGCGGGTTCGTGCGGCGGCTCGCGCATCGGTACGTGCGGTGGCAAGGGCGGGGGCAGGTTCATGGCGGTCTCACCTTCCTGGTTGCAGACAGCGATCGAGGAACGCCTCGCTCAGCCGGTAGCGGTGCAGCAGGTCGCGGCCGCGCAGGCCGTGCTTGGCGCCGGGGTAGGTCATCAGTTCGAACGGCATCGCGCGCTTCTGCAGTTCGCTCATCAGCTTCGTGCTGTTGGCGAACAGCACGTTGTCGTCGGCCATGCCGTGAATCAGCAGCAGGGCGTTCGGGCGGATGCCCTCGACGTGGGTGAACACGCTGGCCTCGCGATAGCCCTCCGGATTGGTCTTCGGATGGTCCATGTAGCGTTCGGTGTAGTGGGTGTCGTACAGCGCCCAGTCGGTCACCGGCGCGCCTGAGACGCCACAGGCGTAATCGTCCGGCGCCTTCGCCAGCATCATCAGCGCCATGTAGCCGCCGTTGGACCAGCCGTAGACGCCGATGCGCGCGCCGTCCACCCACGGCTGCGCGCGCAGCCAGGCGACGCCGGCGCGCTGGTCGTCCACTTCCACCGTGCCCTGTTTCCCGTACAGCGCACCGCCGAAGGCCGCGCCGCGCCGCGGCGTGCCGCGGTTGTCCAGCGAGAACACCACGTAGCCCTGCTGGGCGAGGTACTGGTTGAAGAAATGATCGCCGCGTCCGGGCCAACTGTCGGTCACGGTCTGCACGGCCGGGCCGCCGTAGACGTAGACCACCACCGGATAGCGCTTCGCCGGGTCGAAATCCGCCGGCTTGATCAGGCTGTAGTGCAGCGGGGTCCTGCCGTCGGCGGCGGTGAGCGTGCCGAACTCCACCGGCCGGTGCGCGGCGAGGAATCGGGCGTAGGGATGGGTCGATTGCGCCGGATCGTTGTCGATCAGGTTCGCGACCAGAGTGCCGTCGGCGCGATGCAGCGCGATCCGCGGCGGGGTGCGCGCATTCGACCAGCTGTCGACGTAGACGCTGGCGTTCTTCGCGAACACCGCCGAGTGCATGCCCGGCGTGGTCGACAGCGTGCGGATCGCGCCGCCGGCCAGCGGCACCGCGTGGATCTGCGACTGGCGCGCATCGGCCTTGCCGTCGGCGGTGCGCCCGGCGCTGAAATAGACCAGCCCCTTCGCTTCGTCCACCGCCAGCAGCGCATCCACCGACCAGTCGCCCGAGGTCAGCGCGCGCACCCGGCGACCGTCGCGGCTGACCACGTACAGATGTTCGAAACCGCTGCGTTCGCTGGCCCACAGGAAGCGGCCGTCCTTGAGGAAACGCAGATCGTTGTGCAGCGGTACCCAGGTCTTCGAGGTCTCGGTCAGCAGAACGCGCTGCTTGCCTGAGGCCAGTTCGACCTCGATCAGATCGAGCCGGCGCTGATCGCGCGACTGGCGCTGGAAGGTCAGGTGCTGCGGATCGCGCCAGTCGACGCGGGTCAGATAGATGTCGGCTTCGGGACCGAGATCGATCCAAGTCGGCTGCGCACCGGCCTGCGGGGCGATGGTGCCCAGGCGGATCGCGACGTTCGGGTCGCCGGCGGCCGGATAGCGCTGTTCGACGACTTCGGTGCGGTCGGCGTAGACCTCGTAACGCTTCTGGATCGGCACCCCCGATTCGTCGATCCGCGCGAACGCGATCGCCGAATCGTCCGGCGCCCACCAGTAGCCGGTGTGGCGATCCATTTCCTCGTCGGCGACGAACTCGGCCACGCCGTTGCCGATCGTGCCGCCGCCGTCGGCGGTGAGCTGCGCTTCGCGGCCGGTGGCCAGATCGATCACCCACAGATTGCGGCCGCGAATGAAGCTGACGAAGCCGCCCCTTGGCGACACCTTCGGATCGGTGGCGAAGCCGCGACCGGTGGTGAGCTTGCGCACCGCGTCCTTGCCGGTCCTGGCCAGATCGTAGAGATACAGCTCGCCGCCGAGCGGGAACAGCAGGGTCTTGCCGTCCGGGGACCACTGGTAATCGACGATGCCCGACAGCGCGGCCGTGCGCTGGCGCTCGCGCCGCGCCTTCTCCTCGTCGCTCAGCACTTCCTCGCCGGCCAGCACGTCATCGGCGTTGACCAGCCGCGCGGTGGCGCCGGTCGCGACATCGAAGGACCACAGATCGAGACGATTGCGATCGTCGTCGCGACCGCGCAGGAAGGTCACCCGCGAGCCGTCCGGCGCGATCTGCGGCCGCAGCAGGGTCGGCCCCGACAGCGGCGCGTCGCCGGTGATCGCTTCGAGCGTGAGCCACTGCGGCGGGGGCGGCGTGGACGGGGCGGCGTACGCGGAAGTGGCGAGCATGAGCGGCAGCAGGAAGGCGGAGAGGCGCATGGGGGAATCCGGGAATGCGGCAGCCCGGAAGCTTAGCCGATCCGCCGCGCGACTCGCGCCGTCTGCACAGTCCTCAACGCCCGAACAGGGCCTTGCGCGCTTCCTCGCTCAGCGGCTGTCCGGCCTGCGGGTTGACCTGCTTGGTCAGCGCGTAGGCGCGGCCGGTGGCCGGTCGCGCGCGGATCGCCGCGCACCAGCGCCGCACCTCGGGATAGGGGTCGAGATCAATCGGTGCGGTCTTGTACGGATCGATCCACGGATAGGAGGCCATGTCGGCGATGGTGTAGTCGTCGCCGAGCAGGAAGGCGCGACCCTGCAGGCGCTTGTCGAGCACGCCGAGCAGACGGTTCGCCTCGCGGGTGTAGCGGTCGATCGCGTAGGGAATCTTCTCCGGCGCGTAGACGTTGAAATGCCCGTACTGGCCGGTCATCGGCCCCAGTCCGGCCATCTGCCAGAACACCCATTCCAGCGCCGCGGTGCGGCCGCGCAGATCCTGCGGCAGAAAGCGCCCGGTCTTCTCGGCCAGATAGACGAGGATCGCGCCGGATTCGAACACGCTCAGCGGCGCGCCGCCGTCCGCGGGCGCGTGATCGACGATCGCCGGCATCCGGTTGTTGGGCGCGATCGCGAGGAAATCCGGTTTGAACTGCTCGCCGGCGCCGATGTTCACCGGCACGATCGTGTAGGGCAGCGGCGCACCGGCTTCGGCCAGTTCCTCCAGCAGCAGGGTGATCTTGTGAGCATTCGGCGTGGGCCAGTAGTGCAGGTCGATCATGATGGCGTCCGTCGCGGGGGCAGGGCGGCCAGTGTACGCAGCGACCGTCGTCGCGGGAGACACCGACACCGCGACAGCGCGTCCCGCGCATGCGTGCGGTGACGTGCGCCGCGGCCGGATCGCCTAGAATGCGCGGATGGATGTTTCCCACCTGCTCGACGGCCTGAACCCCGCGCAGCGCGAGGCGGTCAGTGCCGGGCCCGGCCATCTGCTCGTGCTCGCCGGCGCCGGTTCCGGCAAGACCCGCGTGCTCACCCACCGCATCGCCTGGCTGCATGAAGTCCACGGCGTGCCGATGCACGGCATCTTCGCGGTGACCTTCACCAACAAGGCCGCCGGCGAGATGCGCCATCGCGCCGCCTCCCTGATGCCGCAGGGCACCCGCGGGATGTGGATCGGCACCTTCCACGGCCTCGCCCACCGCCTGCTGCGCCTGCACTGGCAGGACGCGAAGCTGCCGGAAGGCTTCCAGATCCTCGACAGCGACGACCAGCTGCGGCTGGTCAAGCGCGTGGTGCAGGCGCTGGAGCTGGACGAGGCGCGCTTCCCGCCGCGCCAGATCGCGTGGTGGATCAACGCGCAGAAGGACGAAGGCCGGCGCCCGCAGCACATCCAACCCGAGCGCGACGAATGGGCGTCGGTGATGCTGCGCGCCTACACGCTGTATCAGGAGCGCTGCGAGCAGGCCGGGCTGGTCGATTTCGCCGAGATCCTGCTGCGCACCCACGAGCTGCTGCGCGACCATCCGGCGCTGCTGCAGCACTATCGGCATCGCTTCGGCCAGCTGTTGATCGACGAATTCCAGGACACCAACAGCCTGCAGTACGCCTTCATCCGCCTGCTCGCCGGCGACACGGGCCAGGTGTTCGTGGTCGGCGACGACGATCAGGCGATCTACGGCTGGCGCGGCGCGAAGGTCGAGAACGTGCAGAAATTCCTGCGCGATTTTTCCGGCGCCACGACCATCCGGCTCGAACAGAATTACCGCTCCAGCGCCAATATCCTCGACGCCGCCAACGCCCTGATCGCGCACAATCCCTCGCGCCTGGGCAAGCGGCTGTGGACCGACAGCGGCGAGGGCGAGCCGATCGATCTGTACGCCGCCTACAACGAGATCGACGAGGCGCGCTTCGTGATCGAACGCATCCGCCAGTGGGTGCGCGACGGCGGCAGTTGGGGCGAGACCGCGATCCTCTACCGCAGCAACGCCCAGTCGCGCGCGTTCGAGGAAACCCTGCTCGGCGAGCAGATCCCGTTCCGGGTCTACGGCGGCATGCGCTTCTTCGAGCGCGCCGAAATCAAGGACACCCTGGCCTATCTGCGCCTGATCGCCAACCGCGACGACGATGCCGCCTTCGAGCGCGCGGTCAACACGCCGCCGCGCGGGATCGGCGAGCGCACGCTCGACGAAGTGCGCCGCAGCGCGCGCGCGCGCGGGCAGTCGCTGTGGCGCGCGGCGCAGGCGGTCGCACAGGGCGACGCGCTGCCGGCGCGCGCGCGCAACGCGATCGCCGGCTTCGCGCGCCTGATCGACATGATCGACGAGGAAGTCGCGGGCCTGCCGCTCAAGGACAAGATCGATCACGCCCTCGTCCGCAGCGGCCTGCGCGAGCATTACGAACAGCAGTCGAAGGGTTCGATCGACTCGCGCACCGACAACCTCGACGAACTGGTCTCGGTCGCCTCGCGCTTCGTCCGCGGCGACGACGAAGAGACCGCGGCGCTGAGCGAACTGGTCGCCTTCCTCGCCTACGCCGCGCTGGAAGCCGGCGAAGGCCAGACCGAGGCCGGCGAGGACGGCGTGCAGTTGATGACCCTGCACAGCGCCAAGGGCCTTGAGTTCCCGCTTGTGTTCCTGGTCGGCGTGGAAGAGGGGCTGTTCCCGAACAACAAGTCGAACGAGGAGCCCGGCCGCCTGGAAGAGGAGCGCCGGCTCGCCTACGTCGGCATCACCCGCGCGCGGCAGAAGCTGGTCGTCACCTACGCCGAGGCCCGGCGTCTGCACGGGCAGGACATGTACGGCCTGCCCTCGCGCTTCCTGCGCGAGATCCCGGCGCCGCTGATCCACGAAATCCGCCCGAAGATCCAGGTCTCGCGGCCGATGTACCAGGCCCAGCCGCGCCGCAACTGGGGCCACGCCGCGCTGCAGGAATCGCCCGGACTGCGCCTGGGCCAGAACGTGGTCCACGCCACCTTCGGCAGCGGTGTCGTCGTCGATCTCGAAGGCACCGGCGCGCATGCGCGCGTGCAGGTGAACTTCGACGACGTCGGCAGCAAGTGGCTGGTGCTGGCGTACGCCAACCTGCAACCTACTTGATTAACTAAATCTAGCTCGCGTTATTACGGTTAGCTGAAAATTCTATCAACTTCGGCCCGCTCTTCTTTTGAGTATGACTTCCGAAGAAATTTTTCAGAGTACCCCATAGCTATGGTGATAAATCTGCGCATCGTCTCTCTTGCTTTCCTTTGATTAAGATCGAGATGCATGCCAAAAGAAAAACCTGACTGTACGGATAGCATGCCAATTTCTTCTAGCAGCGCTTTAAATGCAGTAATGTCAGAAAATGGTCCCGCTGTGGCATCCATGTTGGCGGGGCGCAACATTACGAAACCATCTGGCGTCGGATGTGCCGCTAGGGAACAAAATTTTATATATATTTCCTCTCGGCGACTTTTTCCAAATCCGGCATGAGAATCAAGTGCTTTTCTAATATCTGCGGGACCGAATTTGCTTTTAAGTTCTTTTCTGCTTGCAGAGCGCCATTCAGAAATTTTCGAAGGCTCAATGTAGAAATAGCTTGCTAGATTCCCGGTCTCTATCAAGTCTCTGAGAATCATTGCCGACACTTGGTAGTATCCACAAGAAGCCAATTTCCATGCGGTTGCAAACGAATTGAATGACCGTATGGCAAGGCTTCCAATTGTTCTCCCATCTTGCGTGTCTGGAGCGCTTTGTCTCAAAACATCAAGGATATCCATTGTGGATTCCATAATTTCCAGATGCTTTGAAAAATCATCATTTTCTTCAACAAAAAGCAAAGATCTATCATGCAGTTTTTCTTCACCGGCATGCAAGAGAATGAGGTTTTCGGGAACCTTATTCATCAGATACAGCCCTCTTGAATTAGATCTTCATTAAGATTAGCAAAAATCAATGGGTGCACGGACAATGCAACAAAATGAATTCCTCCGCGTCCGCGATTACCTCACCGACCTGCAGGACCGCATCTGCGCCGCGATCGAGGGCGCGGACGGGGCCGCGACGTTCAAGGAAGACCTGTGGGAGCGCGCCGAAGGCGGCGGCGGGCGCACGCGCATCCTGCGCGACGGGGCGGTGTTCGAACAGGCGGGGATCGGGTTCTCCGACGTGTCGGGCACCAAGCTGCCGCCGTCGGCGACCGCGGCGCGGCCGGAGCTGGCCGGGGCTTCGTGGCGCGCGGTCGGCGTGTCGCTGGTCTTCCATCCGCGCAATCCCTATCTGCCGACCACGCACGCGAACGTGCGCCATTTCCGCGCCGTCAGGGACGGCGAGACCGTGGCCTGGTGGTTCGGCGGCGGCTTCGACCTCACTCCGTTCTATCCCTTCGACGAGGACGTGCGCCACTGGCATCGCGTCGCCCGCGACCTGTGCGAACCCTTCGGCGGCGAAGCGCGCTACGCCGCGCACAAGCACTGGTGTGACGAGTATTTCTTCCTCAAGCATCGCAACGAGACCCGCGGCGTCGGCGGCCTGTTCTTCGACGATCTGCACGAGGATTTCGAGCGCGACTTCGCCTATCAGCGCGCGGTCGGCGACGGTTTTCTCGACGCCTATCTGCCGATCGTCGAACGCCGCAGGGACACCGCGTACGGCGAACGCGAACGCCAGTTCCAGCTCTACCGCCGCGGTCGCTACGTGGAATTCAATCTGGTCTTCGACCGCGGCACCCTGTTCGGCCTGCAGTCCGGCGGGCGCACCGAATCGATCCTGATGAGCCTGCCGCCGCTGGTGCGCTGGGAATACGGCTACGCGCCCGAGGCCGACAGCGACGAAGCGCGGCTGTACGAGTATCTGACGCCGCGCGACTGGCTCGGCGAAGCGGTGAGCCCGTAGCGTCGCCTTCAGATTCGAAGGCCTTGGCCTTCCAACATTTACGCGCACGTGATCGGAGCAGAGCCCCCTTGGTAAGGGGGCGCGGCGAAGCCGCGGGGATCGGGAGCACATAGCGGGGCCCAAGATTTGCGAAGCGAATCTTGGGTTTTTTTTGCGAAGCAAATAAAAAGCCCCGCAGGTGGGGGAACCGGCGGGGCTTGGAACGGGACTTGGGGAGAGTCGTTCGTTCCGGGGTCGCCCCAGGGGAGTGGGCGACTGCGACAGACGTTGCATCTGTCGCGAGATAGTTGACCACGATCGCCGCCAAAGGTTCGTAAAGATTCCGATACGGAGCGAGTCGAATTCAGGACGGATTCACGCCCCGTGCAACCTGCGTTCAGTTTCGCCGAAAACACCGGAAAAAACCTGTCAAAACAGACAGGTAGACCACCCTGTCGAAAGTAACAGGTGGCGCGATCCGGGACCCGGATCGCGACGCCCTCGAACGCGGTGCCGCGCGCGCCGACCCCGAAGCGCGAGGGGGTTCCGTCAGTGCGCCTCGTCCCAATTCAGCCCCACACCCGAATCGATCACCAGCGGCACCCGCAGCTCCGCCGCCGCCGCCATCCGCTGCGTGACCTGCGGCACGAGCTGATCGACGAAGTCCGCGTCGCATTCGAACACCAGTTCGTCGTGCACCTGCAGCAGCATCTTCGCGGCGCCGGCGTGCTTCCCGATCCAGCGGTCGATCTCGATCATCGCGCGCTTGATGATGTCGGCCGCGGTGCCCTGCATCGGCGCGTTGATCGCGGCGCGTTCGGCGCCGGCGCGCAGGCCCTGGTTGCGGGCGTTGATGTTGTCCAGGTACAGGCGACGGCCGAACACGGTTTCGACGTAGCCGCGCTCGTGCGCTTCCTTGCGGGTGCGCTCCATGAACGCGCGCACGCCGGGATAG
>JBIJBH010000515.1:0-2578 GCA_044345315.1 Lysobacteraceae bacterium | reverse complement strand
CTGGTAATCGCGCGCCCAGATCAGGGTGCCGGTCGAACGGGTGCGCACGATCCGCGCGCGATGCACCGCCGGGGTGGTGGCGGTCGCCGGGCGGAAATACTTGCCCAGCGCGACCAGATCGCCCGCCGAGGTGGAGAACGCGGCATCGCCGGTGCCGGCCTGCAGGATGTCGAAGCCGGTGTTGAAGTCGGTGGTGTCGCCGTAGGAGAAGCGCCACTGCGGCGCACCGGTGCAGCCGATCTTGGTGATCACGAACTGCGAAGTCGGGCTGGCGGTGCCGGTGGGATCGATGCTGCCGACCATGGCGAAGCCGGTACCGTCGCGCAGTTCGACCACCTGCGCGGCGCGTTCCGGGCGCCCGGCGGTGTCGTACTGGAAGCGGAAGATCAGGCCCGAGGACACGTTCAGACGCTCGGCCAGCATGTTGGTATTGGTGCCCGCGGGGGTCGCGGTACCGACGCTGATCGAGCCGCCCGGGCTGGTGCAGGCACGCACTTCCTTGGTGCCGCGATGGACTTCGCGGTGGGTGACCAGGCCCGAGGTCATCTCCCAGTTGGAGGCCATGGCCGCGGTGGGCGCGAGGCCCAGACAGGCCAGCGCCAATGCGGTTCTTGCGGTTGCGTTCATGCGTTTCGTCCTTTCGATGATGGAGTCCATGGAGACGGCCCATGGCGCGCACTTCCCTGCGCATCGGTCGCGCCGCGTTCGCGCGCGACGGCATTCGACGCACGACCGGCGCGGATCCGCATGGGATCCGGTCCGGTCTTCGGAAGCGGCCTCCGGTTGCCGCCTGGCGAGTCGACGACCGCCAACGGGGTCAACGCGCCTGTCCGCGCGATCCGGACAGCCGCGGCGACGAACGGTCGCGTTCATGTCGGCACCGTGATCGCGGTCACGGCGGGTGGACAGCCGTGGTTCAAGTGCCGCGGTCGTTCACCGATGCGCGAGGATCGGGCTCAACGCAGTTGGCTGTCCTTGCTGCCGCGACGGTTGTAGCCGCCGAGCGCGGTCTCCTCGCGGTCATGGGTCTCCTGGCACGGCACGCACAGACGCACGCCGGGCACGGCCCTGCGCCGGGCTTCGGGAATGGGCGCATCGCAGTCCTCGCAATGGCTCAGGCCCGGCCCCTGCGGCAGGCGGCTGCGCGCGCGACGGATGCCGTCCTGCACGGTGGCATCGATCTGCTCCTGCACCGCGCCATCGCCCGCCCATCCGGTCGCCATCGCCGTCTCCGCATGCCTTGCACTGCCTCGCGATCATAAGCCACGCGACGGCCGCGGTCGTCACGGCTGCAGACCGGGCCGTGCAGGCGGTTTGCTACCCTGAACGCATGTCCGAACAGCCGCCCGCCGCCGCCCCGCTCGCCACCCGCCGGCTCGACGCCGCCGCGCCCGCGGGCATCGCCGAAGCGGTGCGTCTGCTGCGCGCGGGCCGGCTGGTCGCGGTGCCGACCGAGACCGTCTACGGCCTCGCTGCCGATGCCGCGCAACCGCAGGCGGTGCGCGCTATCTTCGCCGCCAAGCAGCGGCCGGCGAACCATCCGCTGATCGTGCACATCGCCGGCGCGGCGCAGCTCGAGCGCTGGGCACGCGACATCCCCGACGCCGCGCACCGGCTGGCCGCGGCGTTCTGGCCCGGGCCGCTGACCCTGCTGCTGCACAAGGCGCCGACGGTGCCCGGCGAGGTGACCGGCGGCCGCGACACCATCGGCCTGCGCGTGCCGGATCATCCGGTGCTGCTGCGGATCCTGCAGACCCTCGACGGCGGCCTCGCCGCGCCCTCGGCCAATCCGCACAAGCGGCTGAGCCCGACCAGCGCCGAGCAGGTGCTGTCCGGTCTCGACGGCCGCATCGACGCGGTCCTCGACGGCGGCCCCTGCGCGGTCGGCGTCGAATCGACCATCGTCGATCTCACCGGCGCGCGGCCGCGGATCCTGCGCGCCGGGCCGATCACCCGCGCACAGCTCGAAGCGACGCTCGGCACCGAAGTCGACTTTCCGGAAGAACACGACGCCGCGGTGCCGGGCAATGTCGCCGTGCACTATCAGCCGCTGACCCCGCTGTACCTGTTCGAGAGCGACGCGCTGGCGGCGCGCCTGCGCGGCAAACGCGACGATATTCCTGTCGTACTGCTGCACCACGGCGACCTGCCGGTCGACGCTGCGCACGGGCTGCTGCGCGCATTGCGCCTGCCGGCGGACAAGGCCGGCTACGCCCGCGCGCTCTACGACACCCTGCACGCGGCCGACGGCCTCGGCGCGGCGGCGATCTGGATGGAAATGCCGCCGCCGCAGGAAGACTGGCGCGACGTCCGCGACCGCCTGGGCCGCGCGGCGAGCGTGGATCGCGGCGAGTGGGAGTGAGCGACAGCGGTCACGTCATTCTCGCGCCGGCGAGGACCCGGGCCAGAAGTATCCCCACGTTTTCATGCAAGAAATCCCGGAAGAATGCGCGCCATGCCATCCGTCAGCCGGCCAGGGTTTTGATCTTGATTTACCGGGGCCCCTGGTTGCGGCGGGATTCGCGGATCAGGCCCGGAGGGCGCGCGGCAGGATGCCGCGCGTTTTTCGACCAGCACA
>JBIJBH010000002.1:0-30011 GCA_044345315.1 Lysobacteraceae bacterium | reverse complement strand
GAGGAGATCGGCACCCTGACCCGCACCGCGCATCCGCTCGGCGACGTGCTCCACGTCGACGGCGACACCGCGGTGCTGCTGAGCTACTTCCGCAACAACGTGCTGCACCTGTTCACCGCGACCGCGTGGATCGCCTGCTGCTTCCAGCACAACCGGCGGATGAGCCGCAACACGCTGCTGCGGATCGGCCGCTCGCTGTATCCGTTCGTGCAGGCGGAGCTGTTCCTGCCCTGGAACGAGGACGGCTTCGCCGAACAGGTCGAACGCACGATCGCAGTGTTCGTGCGCGAGGGCCTGCTGCAGCAGGTCAGCGACGACGACGGCGGCATCCTCGCCCGCAACGCCGGCCAGTCCGACGAGGTGTTCCGGCTGCGCGCGCTGGGCCATCCGCTGCAACAGGCGTTCGAGCGCTACTACATCGCGATCTCGGTGCTGGCCAAGAACGGCCCCGGCGCGCTCGGCGCCGCCGAACTCGAAAGCCTCTGCCACCTCGCCGCGCAGCGGCTGTCGCTGCTGTACGCGCCGGCCGCGCCGGAGTTCTTCGACAAGAGCCTGTTCCGCGGCTTCATCCAGAAACTGCGCGAGATGAAGCTGGTGTGGCCGGACGAGAACGGCAAGCTGGTGTTCGATCAGCGCCTCGACAACTGGGCGCGGGACGCCAAGACCATCCTCGGCCGCGAGCTGCGGCACACGATCGAGAAAGTCAGCCCGGAAGCGGCGCGCAGGGACGAGAACGCCGAGCCTCCCGCCGCGTGACCGCCCGCCGCGGCGCGCACGCAGCATCGCCGTGTCCGAACCGCCCCGGAAACGGTTCCGGATCGCAATCGCATCCCATCGCATCCCTTCGCCGCAGACCACACCACCGCATGACACCCCGTCGAATCGCCGTCCTCGCCTCCGCGTTCATCCTCTCCTGCGCGAGCTCGCACGCCGCGGCGCCGCCCGCGACCGGCTACACGCCGGCCCGCGCGGCCGAAGCGGGCGCCCTGCCGATCCATATCGGCATCGTGCCCGAGCGGATCCGGCCGCAGGTCGCTTTCCAGTACGTCAGCGTCGCCGGACCGGCCTACACCGGCAACTTTCCCGGCATGTCGACCGGCCAGACCATCGGCGCCAACGCCCTCGGCGGCGCCATCAGCAGCGCGATCGTCAACGCCTCGCTGCGCGAGCAGGCCGAGAACTTCGCGCGCCTGGCCTTCGCCAACGTCTCCGCCGGCGGCTGCGATCTTCCCTACGGCGAGCGCCTGGCCGCGCAGCTGACCGAAAGCGTGCAGGCCGCATGGCCGCAGGCGCAGGTCCGGGTGCACATGCTCAAGCCCGATCAGACCATCGAGGACATCGTCGGCAAGCGCACGCCGCGCTACGAGATCCTCGCCAGCGTCAGTCTCGCCACCGACTTCTCGGCGCTGGTCGCCAGCATCGATGCCAGCGCCTATGCCGCCGACGGCGACGACGGTCGCGCCGAACGCAGACCGCGCTGGCAGAACACGCTGATCGCGATCAGCGACCGGGTCGCGCTGGCGCCGAAGACCCAGGCCGACATCGCGCGGATGGTCGCGGACGAAAACGCGCGCCATGAGGCGCTGGAACTGGGACAGATCATCCGCAGACTCAACGCGGAAGGCGTCACCGAGCAGAACAAGGCCGAACGCCGGCGGGTCGCGGACGCGATCGCGCGGCACAAGAAGGCGCTGAAGGAAGCCAATCGCGACAAGTGGACGCCGCAGAGCGAGGCCATGCGCCGCGCATCGCTGCTGTCCGAATCGGACTGCGCCGGCATGCGCACCGCGCTGGATCAGGTGCTGGGCGAATCGCGCGCGCTGCTGCAGGCCATGACCGGCGGCACCTTGCCGGAACCGCTGAAGGTCGAGACCGTCAAGCGCGGCGCGTTCCTGAGCGTCACCCAGCTGGTCGGCGAAACCCCCGGCGAGCGCGCAATCGTCGGCCTGCCCGACGGCAGTTACGTCTCGCGCAAGGGCGGAGAAGGGGTCAACACCGCCTTCCGCTACGCGCTGCTGCTCGATCCCTGAGCGACGCGCGGCCCGGCCCGGGCCCGATGCGGGTCGGGCCGGGGCTGCTTTCTCAGCGTCGCTGACCGCGTCGCAGGCCCGCCGGTGCGCGCGGCGACGGCGCGGCGCGGGCGGGCGCGGGCGGCGGCGGTTCGACCATCGGCTGCGGGCCGCCGGTGCGCGGCAGGCGGACCACGACCCGATACTCCGCGGTCCGCACCGTCGTGTTGCCGGCGCGATCGCGGGCCTCGCAGCGGGCGATGCGGGTGCCGACCGTGGCGGTGTCGAACGCCGTGCATTCCGCAGCGGCGAGACCGGAGGTGGCATCGGAAGCCGAGAGCGCGAAGTCGTGCGTCGCGTTCAGCCGCACGATCGCCGGCGGCATCGTCGCGTTCAGCGCGGGCGGCGTGGCATCGCGCTTGAAGCGCGCGACGACCGAGCGCTCGCCGCCGGCGGTGCGCGCGGTGCAGCGGACCTCGCCCGCAGCCGTGTCCTCGGCGACGATCCGTTCCTCGCAGCCGCTGCTCTCGACGACGTCGATCTCGTCGACGCCCAGGGTCCAGCGGATACGCACATCGCTGCGATACCAGGCCTCGTCGCCGAGCGTGCCGGTCAGGGTCGCGGCGATGTTCGGCGGCGACGTGGCCGGCGGCGGCACGATCGTCAGCCGCAGCAGCCGCGTCGCGCCGAAACCGTGCTCGTCGCGGGCCTCGATCTCGAACGCGGCCTCGCCGGCGGACGCGGGCGTGCCGTGCAGACGACCGTCGGCGGTCAGGGCGAGGCCCTCGGGCAGGCGGCCGGCGACGAGCCGGTAGCGCGGCGAGCGCGGCTGCTGTGCGGCGCGCGAGAAATCGCGCAGCGCGAACGCGACCTCGTAGGGCTGGCCTGCGCGGGCGCCGGGCAGGGTGTCGGGCAGCAGGCTCACGACCGGCGTCTGGCCGCGATCCTCGGCGCCCCAGCATCGGCGCATGCCGTCGTCGGCGATCGCGCAGCTGTGCGCGGTGCCGGCGGACACGTCGACGTAGCGACCGGCGTCGGGCGCGATGGCCTGACCGTCGAGGTTGCGGCCCCAGCAGGCCACCGTACCGTCGTCGCGGATCGCGCAGTTGTGGAACGCGCCGCTGGCGAGCGCGCGGAAGCGGCCGGGCGGCGGCGCGGTCTGGCCTTCGCTGCCGAGCCCCCAGCAGCGCAGATCGCCTTCGACCGTGATCGCGCAGGCGTGACGCTCGCCGACATCCACCGCGAGGTAATGCCCCGCCGGCGCCGCGGTCTGCCCGTCGGCGCCGTAGCCCCAACAGGCCAGCGTGCCGTCGTCGCGGATCCCGCAACTGTGGTTGAGCCCGGTGGCGACGCTGCGGAACGCGCCGGCCGGCGGCGTGCCCTGGCCGTTGCTGTTCCAGCCCCAGCAGGCGATGGTGCCGTCGCCCTGCAGCAGGCAGCCGTTGTGCTGACCGAGATCGAGCGCACGGGCGCGCGCATCGAGCGGCGGCGACGAGGCCCCTCGCGCGTCGTCGCCCCAGCAGCGGACCCGGCCTTCGCCGTCGATCAGGCAGGCGTGGTCCTGTTCGACCGCGAGCGCGCGGGCGTGCACCGCCGGCGCCTGGCGTTGGCCGAGGGTGTCGTCGCCGATGCAGGTGACCAGACCGTCGCCGCCGAGCGAGCAGGTCTGCGCGGCACCGCTGCCGATGCGACCGACGCCGACGCGCAGCTGCGGCAATTCGGCGGTCTGATCGAACGCACCGCGGCAGACCACGCCGTCCTGCGGATGCAGACCGCAGGCGATGTCTTCGGCGGCCGTGACCGCGGTGAAGCCGGGCCCGCTCAGCGCCGGAACGCCGCGTGCGGGATCGCCCCGGCATTCCAGCTCGGAGGGCCCGCCCGCGTGCGGGATCGTGCAGACGTAATGCGCGCCCAGCGCCAACCGTTCGGAAGGCACCTGGAAACCCGGGTCGAACCACGCGATGTCGGCGCCCCAGCAGTGCCAGGTGAAGTCGGGTTTGCGGGCGCAGGCATTCACGCCGTGTACGACCAGATCGGAGAATCCGTTCGCGGTCGGCGCATCCGCGACCGCGCGACCGGCGCCCCAGCAGGCGATCGCGCCATCGGGCGCGAGCGCGCAGGCGAAACCGGTGCCGACGCCGAGGCCCAGGAATTCTCCCGATGGCGGCGACGCCTGCCCGGCGTCGTCGGCGCCCCAGCAGGCCAGCGTGCGATCGGTCTTCAACCCGCAGGCGTGGGCATCGCCGAGGGCGATCGTCCGCAAGTCCAGCGACGGCGGCGAAGGCGCGGCGCCCCAGCAGACCGTGCGCCCGTCGCGGCGGATGCCGCAACCGCCGCCCGTGCCCAGGCTCAACTGCCGCCAGCGCGCGAGCGGCGGTCGCACCGCGGCGACGCCGACGTAACAGCGCGACGTGCCTTCGGGATCGAGCGCGCAGACTTCACCGCCGCCGATCGCGATCTGCGCGTCGTCGTGCGGCACCGACGCGATGCCCCGATAGGCCTCGACCAGATTCCCCCAGCACGCGACGCTGCCGTCGATCCTGCGGCCGCAGGTCTGGTACTGGTATGCCGTGAGCGCGGTGAACGCGCCGGCCGGCGGCGTGCTCTGGCCGTCGTCGTTCAGGCCCCAGCAGCGCACGCTGCCGTCGTCGCGCAATGCGCAGGTGTGCAGCAGCCCCGCCGCGACGGCGATGAAGCCGGATTCCTGCGGCGCGACGGTCTGCCCGTCGGTGTCCGAGCCCCAGCAGACGACGACGCCGTCCGCGCGCAGCGCGCAGGCGTGCGCATCGCCGACCGAGACCTGCAGGAAATGCCCTTCGGGCGCGGCCGCGACCGCTTGCGCCGGTGGCCGCGACCAGCATTGCAGCCCACCGTCGTCGCGGATCGCGCAAGCGGCGTCCCCGCCCATCGCGATCGCGCGGTAGCGGCCCTCGGTGGGCGCCAGCGGGGCGAACGGCACGATGTCGTTCGTGTGGCCCCAGCATTGCAGTTAGCCGTTGTGGCGCAGCCCGCAGACGGCATCGCGGCCCATCGCCAGCGTCCGCCAGGGGCCAGGCGGAACGGCGATCGCAGTGGCTGCGAATCCACCGCGACACACCGCCTCGCCATCGGCGCGCAGCAGGCAGAACCCACCCCATCCGGCGACGACCGATGCCGCGCGCTGATCGGACAGCGCCGCGGCATCGCGATCGAAATCGCCCCAGCAGACCGGCCGGCCATCACGGTCGAGCAGGCAGTTGTGGACGGCGCCCACGGAAAGCGCACCACCCCCCGCGGAGGCGGTGTCGGCGCCTTCCCGGGCGAAGGCCAGCGCCGGCATGCAGGCCAGCAGCAGGACGAGGCCGTGCAGGTACCTCGTTGCGGACACCGCGCTTCGTGTTTCACGCACCCACGTCATTGACGACCTCCTGTCTCTCGCCGACCGTGGACGAATTCTAGCCAGCGCGGGTCGCAGATCCCGGGACGCCACCCACCCCGCCCCCATGACCACCGGCCGTGCGCGAGCCGCCGGGGCTGTGCTAGCGTCGCCAGCCCCGTTGAGCAGACCCGCCCCCATGGCCGAGACGTCCTCCGCTGCAGCCCCTGCCCCGGCGCCGGCGCGCCGCCGTTCGTTCCTGGACTGGATCGAGTTCGTCGGCAACAAGCTGCCGGAGCCGGCGCTGCTGTTCGCGCTGCTGGCGGCGCTGGTGGTGGTGCTGTCGGCGGTCGGGTCGGCGCTGGAGTGGCAGGTGCAGCCGGTGAAACCCACCGTGGTGACCGAGACCACCGTCGCCGCCGACGGTACGCAGACGCAGACGCCGAAACTCGACGCCCGCGGGGCGCCGGTGGTGGAACTGGTCGAAAGCGGCGAACCGATCCGCCCGAAGTCGCTGCTGACCATCGACGGGATCTACTGGATGCTGTCCTCGGCGCTGCGCAACTTCGCGCAGATGCCGGCGCTGCCGCTGATCTTCACCGCGATGCTCGGCATCGGCCTGGCCGAGAAGTTCGGCTTCTTCAGCGCGCTGATGCGGGCGCTGGCGCTGCTGACCCCGCGCCGGCTGCTGACCCCGGCGGTGGTGGTGATCGGCGCGACCTCCTCGATCGCCTCCGATGCCGGCTACATCATCCTGCCGCCGCTGGCGGCGGCGCTGTATCTGGCGATGGGGCGGCATCCGGTGGCGGGCATGGCCGCGGCGTTCTGCGGGGTCGCCGGCGGATTCGGCGGCGGTTTCTTCCCCAACGGCAGCGACGGTGTGCTGACCGGTTTCGCCCAGGACGCGGCGCGGGTGATCGATCCGGGCTACACGGTATCGATCCTGCACAACTACTTCTTCAAGGTGATCTCGGCGTTCACGGTGATGCTGTGCGGCTGGTACGTCACCGACCGGATCATCGAGCCGCGCCTGCGCCGTCAGCATCCGGAGGACATGCAGGCCGCCGGCGACGGCACCGCGGAGCAGATGGCGCTCACCCCGCGCGAGCGGCGCGCGCTGCGCGGCGCGCTCGCGGCGATGGTGCTCGGTACGGCGGCGCTGGCGGCGCTGATCCTGGTCCCGGGCATGCCGCTGCACGGCGACGGCCAGCCGACCCTGCCCAACGGCCGGGTGCTGGTGCAGCAGGCGGTGAGCGTGGCCCCGGCCGGGGCCGCGGTGGAGGAAGGCGCGAACGTGCTCGCCAGCGAGCCGCTGCAGGTGATCGCCGAAGGCGCACCGCGGCTGGCCGAATCGCCGGGGCCGCGCTGGTCGCACGTGATCGTGCCGATGATCTTCCTGCTGTTCCTGCTGCCCGGCGTGGTGTTCGGGCTGCTCAACGGCGCGCTGCGCAACCAGCAGGATCTGGCCGACGCGCTCAATCACGGCATCCGCAGCATCGTGCCGGTGCTGGTGATGCTGTTCTTCCTCGCCCAGTTCGTCGCCTACATGGGCTACAGCGGGCTCGACCGCATGCTCGCCTACGCCGGCGGCAGCGTGCTGTTCGATGCGGACCTGCCGATCCCGCTGCTGATCGTCGCGTTCGTGACCGTGGTGGTGTTCGGCGATTTCGCGATGAGCGGCATGCTGAGCAAGTTCGGCGTGCTCGCGCCGATCTTCATTCCGATGTTCATGATCGTCGGCATCAGCCCGGAGCTGACCACCGCCGCCTACCGCATCGGCGACTCGGTGGTGAACATCGTCACCCCGCTCAACTCGTATCTGCTGATCATCCTCGCGGTATTCCAGAAATACCGGCCCAAGGCCGGTCTCGGCACCCTGATCGCGCTGATGGTGCCGTACTCGATCGTGCTCGGCCTGGTGTGGACCGCGGTGCTGGTGCTCTGGTACTTCACCGGCGCCCCGCTCGGCCCGGACAGCCCGCTGCATTACGTGCCGGGGGGTTGAACCTCGCGGTTGAACCTCAGCGCGCCGCCGCCTCCGCGCGCGGCGCGAGCAGGAACCGCAGCGGGATCTCCACCCGCGCCTTCCACGCCGCTTCGTTGTGTTCGGCGCCCTCGAAGCGGCGGGTGACCCATTCGCGTCCCTCGCGC
This sequence comes from Lysobacteraceae bacterium, assembly GCA_044345315.1. Classification (GTDB taxonomy): domain Bacteria; phylum Pseudomonadota; class Gammaproteobacteria; order Xanthomonadales; family Xanthomonadaceae; genus Lysobacter_I. The sequence goes on along the minus strand of JBIJBH010000002.1, from coordinate 22,496 downwards.
CAGCCGGCGCGACGCAGGGCCGCGTCCATCCGCGCCTGATGCGGCGGATACAGCGCATCGAGCGCCGCCGTGCCGTAGTCGAAATACAGCCGGTGCGTGCGCGGCCGCGGCAGATGCTTCGCGAACCAGTCGACGCTGCAGCCGTCGCAGGCCGGCCAGTGGGTCGAGACCGCGCCGACGCCGCCGAACACACCGGGATGACGCGCGACCGCATACAGCGAGATCAGCCCGCCCATGCTCGATCCCATGACGAAGGTGTCGTCGCGGCCGGGCAGGGTGCGGTAGCGCGCGTCGATGAAGGGTTTGAGTTCCTCGACCAGAAAACGCAGATAGGCGTCGGAGCGGATGTCCTCGCTGCGCCCGATCGGGCGACCGTCGATGCCGCTGCCGACGGTCTCGGTGCGCACCGGCGCGCGCGGCATGTATTCGGCGAAGCGCAGCGGCGTGTTCCAGACCCCGACCACGATCGCCTCGCGCGCCTCGCCGCGTTCGATCAACCGGGTGAGCGCGCCGTCGATGTCCCAGTCGGTGCCGGTATAGGACAGGACCGGATCGAACAGATTCTGGCCATCGTGCATGTACAGCACCGGATAGCGCCGCTGCGGATCGCGGCCGTAGGACGGCGGCAGCCAGACATCGACGTTGCGCGCGGCGACATGCCGCGACGGCACGTCCTGCCAGCCTTCACTGGTGCCTGTGACCTGCAGCGCCGGCGCGCGCAGCGCATAGGCCCAGCGCAGGAACGCCGGCAGCATGCGCGCCCAGCTGCGCTGTTCGTGCCGGCCTTCGCGCAGCACGTACAGGGCGGCGTCGGCACGCGTGAGTCGGGTCGCGGCCTCGACATCGACCGAATGTCCGAGCTGGCGCAGGCCTTTCGCGCGCGGCTCGGTCTCGCCGGCGACGCGCCAGCCGTCGAGCAGGTCGCGGGTGTCGTCGAGCACGTCGATGACGCCGTCGCCGTCGCGATCGTCGGTTTCCTCGGCATCCCCGACGGCGAAGAAGAACCGGCTGCCGGGATGGTATTGCCCGTTCGCGATCATCGCCTGCGCGATCCGCGTGCGCTGTGCGGCGTCGGTGTCGGCATCGTTCGGTGCATTCTCCGTCGACAGCCAGAACGCGGGCGAGAACGCGCCGGTGCGGCCGAACACCTCGGGATACTGCCAGCCGACATTCAGCGCGTGCGCGCCGCCCAGCGACCAGCCGAGGATCGCGCGCGCCTCCGGCCGCGCGAGCGTGCGGTAGCGCGCATCGATCGCCGGCACCAGCGTCTTCGTCAGCCATTCCGAGTAGGCATGCGCGTTTGCGCCGACCGGGCCGACCCGGGTCGGCGCGACCACACTGCGCTGCGCCGCGCGATCGGAGAAGCCATAGGCGCCGAGGCGGTGCTTCGGCATGTCGATCGCGACCGCGATCAGCGGCCGGATCTCGCCGCTGCGGATCAGCGCCTCCAGCCACGCCGCCAGCGCCACCGCCTCGGCATCCTGACCGTCGTTGAGATACAGCACCGGATAGCCCGGTTCGGCCGCGGCATCGTAGTTCGGCGGCAGGAACACGCGGACGCGCAGGCCGTCGGAATCGACGCCCGCGGCCTCGAAGCGCAGGGTTTCGCCGCGGGCATCGGCGGCGACGGCGTCCGGCGCCGGGGTCGCGGCCTGCGCGAGCTGCGCGGCGCAGAACAGCAGCGCGGCGGCGAAGGTCTGGCGTGCGGTCATGGGTCGATCCTCATGCGTCGATCCGTCTGCGACAGGTGAAGAAACCGTTGAGGCTGAGCCGTCCGCGGCGCGGATCGCGCACCAGCAGTTCCGGGTGCGCGATCTCGCCGGTGTGGAACAGCGTGCCGAGATAGAAGATCAGGCGATTGAACCGCGCCGGCACGGTGACGATCTTCTCGAACCAGGCGTTGGAGGCGGTCATATAGCCGGTTTCGATGCCATACCGCTCGCGGAACGTGTCCGGCGTCATCGTGCCGGAATCGGCGACCATCGGCAGGATCACCTCCGGCGGATGCAGCGGCGCGTAGAAGCTGGTGCCGCCCAACTGCGGATCGCGGAACAGATACAGCACCGAGGCCACGATCCGATGCTGGGCGGTCACGCTCAGGCGATCGACATGGCAGATCGACTGCGCCGGACTGAGCTGATCCGGCGGCGTCGCGGTGATCGCCAGCCGGCTGTACATGCGCTCGGTGCGGCGCACATCGAAGCGTCCGCGCAGATGCTGCGCGAAAAACGCGTCGAGCTGCGCCGAAAACGCATCCGGCATGCGCAGCTCGGGGCCCGGATACGCGTTGTGACCGGCCTCGGCGAATTCCGCGGCATGCGCGGCGGCGTAGTCGATCAGCGCCTCGGGATCGCGCAGGGCATCGTCGATCACGTAGCAAACGTGGCGGCCCGCGATGGGGACGGTCTCGATGCGCGGATTGGGATTGAACACGGGCGCGGGTCCGGGTCGGGGGCGGGTCAGCGCCTGGGCACGAAGCGGATCGCCACGCCGCCGCTGCGGGCGAGGCGCAGATCGAGCGTATCGCCGGCGCCGACCTCGCGGGTTTCGCGCACGAACGAGAAGCGCTTGTCGCCACGATCGTCGGCATCGTCGCCGTCGCGATGGATCTCGGCGATGTAGCGACGACCGGCGTCGAGGAAGGACAGCGGCACGCGCAGGCTGCGCGCCTGTCCGTCGGTGACGCCGCCGAGGTACCAGTCCTCGCTGTTGCGGTCCTTGCGCGCGATCACCGCGTAGTCGCCGACCTCGCCGTCGAGCGCGCGGGTGTCCTGCCAGTCCACCGGCACGTCGCGGATGAAGCGGAACGCCTCCATGTGCTTCGCATAGTGCTCGGGCAGATCGGCGGCCATGTGCACCGGGCTGTAGAGCACCACGTACAGCGCGAGCTGCCGCGCCAGGGTGCTGCGGATCGGCTGGCCGCGGCCTTCCAGACTGAGCACGCCGGGCGTGAAGTCCATCGGCCCGGCGAGCATCCGCGTGTAGATCAGGGTCGGCTCGTGTTCCGGCGGGTTGGGCGGGTTGCCCCAGGCGTTGAATTCCATGCCGCGCGCGCCTTCGCGGGTGATCATGTTCGGCCAGGTGCGGCGCAGGCCGGTGTCCTTGAACGGTTCGTGGGCGTTGATCGCGATCCGGTGCTTGGCCGCGGCCTCGATCACGCGCAGATGGTGATTGCTCATGAACTGGCCTTCGTGCCATTCGCGCACGACCGGGCCGCCGGGCGTGTCCTGGCGTTCGATCTGGCCGGCGTCGCAGACGTAGCCGGTCTTGACCACGTCGATGCCCAGACGCGCGAACTTCGCGAACGCCGCGTCCATCTGCCGCTCGTAGTGGCTGACCGCGCAGGCGGTCTCGTGGTGGCCGATCAGATGCACGCCCTTCGACTTGGCGTAGGCGGCCAGCCCGTCGAGATCGTAGTCGGCGACCGGTTTCGCGAAGTCGAACTGCCAGCCGTTGGCGAACCAGTCGCCGTCCCAGCCGACGTTCCAGCCTTCGACCAGCACGCCGCGGAAGCCGTGTTTCGCGGCGAAATCGATGTAGCGGCGGGTGTTGGCGGTGGTCGCGCCGTGCTTCGGTCCTGTACCCCAGGTTTCCTTGTCCAGATGCAGCGACCACCACACGCCGACGTATTTCGACGGTTTGAACCAGCTCACGTCGCCGAGCTTATTCGGTTCGTTGAGATTGAGGATCAGGTTGGATTCGACCAGACCGCCGGCGCGGTCGGCGATCTGGATCGTGCGCCAGGGCGTCGCGAACGGCGCGCGCCGCACCACCTTGGCCGGGCTGCCGGGCGTCAGCACCGCGCGCAGCGCGCCGGTGTCGCCCTTCATCAGGTTCATGCCCGAATAGTCGATCAGCGCCGCCTCGTGGATCGACACATGGGTGCCGTCGTCGGTGCGCAGGGTGATCGGCGTCTGCGCGGTGCCGACCTCGGCCAGCGGCGTGCGGTGATAGAGATACTCCTCGCGGTTCCACTCGAAGGCCGGAATCCACCACGCCGTCGCCGGCCGCGCGATCGCGAATTCGGTCAGCTCTTCCTGGATCTGCACCTCGTCCAGCCTGGGCTGTTTCGGGAACTCGTAGCGGAAGCCGAGGCCGTCGTCGAACACCCGGATCACCACGTCGAGTCGGCGGCGGTCGTGGTCGCGCTCGACGAAGGCCGCGCGCAGCTCGTTGTAGTGCTCGCGCACGTCGCGACGCTCGCCCCAGGGCAGTCGCCACGTTTCGTCATGGCTGCGCGTCGACTGCTCCTGAAGACTCAGGCCGCGCAGGAACTGGCGGCCGTTGCGCAGGATGAAACCCAGACGCGAATCCGCGATCAGCGGCTTGCCGTCGCGGGCGACGCGATACGCGAGTCGACCCTCACCGCTGAGCGCGAGCTCGACCCGGATGCGGCCGTCGGGCGAGCGCACCTCGGCCACCGCATCGTCGGCGGATGCGGGCAGCGCCAGGCACAGCATCGACAACAGCAGTGCGAGGCAGGCCATCATCCCCGTCAAGCGGCGTGCGGAAATCCCCCCGCCGCCGGCTGCGCCGGCGTCGACCTCCTTTTGCAAAGGGGGTGAAGAAAGCGACATCCTTCGAACCCGATACGAGCCACGCAGCAACGACAAGCCCCTGCTTTTCCCCCTTTTGCAAAAGGGGGGCAGGGGGGATTCGCTTTTGCCCTGAAACATCGCGGCAACGCGCGGATTCCCGCAGGGAAGAAAGGAACAGGTTCATGCGCATGCCTCGCAGGCGATCATTCGATTACGTACACCACCGCGGTGCGCGGCGGAATCGTGAAACGGCCGTCGCGCGCCGAATGGCGGGCGGCCTTCGGCCGCGGGTCGGCGGCGTCGGCGGCGGCCTGCACCGGATGCAGGACATAGCGCTTGCCGACTTCCTCGGGCAGCACCAGGGTCTGCGCCTCGGGCGAGACGTTGATGAAATACAGCACTTCGCGGAAGCGGGCGCTGTCGAGACCGGCGCCATCCAGATGCGCGGCGATCACCAGCGGATTCTGCTGCGGTCCGGTATTGCGGAACGACAGCCGCGCGCGCACCTCGTCGGCGCTGCGCAGACGGAACAGCGTCGAACCGTCGCGGATCCGCATCAGCTCGAGGCTGGCGTCGCGCATCCAGCGGATGTCCTCGGGCGCGGGCTTGATCCCCGCATCGGCCAGCACCGCGCGCATCGCCGGCCAGTCGCGGCCGTTGTCGCGCGCCGGCGGCAGGCCCTTGCCGAAGCCGTTGTCGGTGTAGGACCAGTCGAGACGGTTGAAGGCGTCGCCGGAGTCGAAGCTGTTCTTGTCGAGCGACTTCGAGCGCAGGATCTCGATCCCGGCGTGGTAGTAGGCGATGCCCTGACTGAAGGCGGTGAAGGCGACGCCCAGCAGCTGCACCCGCGCGCGTTCGCGCGGCGAGGTGTCGCGCGGCAGGCGCAGGGCGTTGAGATCGAACAGGGTCAGGTTGTCGTGGTTCTCGACGTAGTTGACGACCTCGGCCGGCTGCGCGACGTAGCCTGCGGCCTGACCGGCGTAGTCGAAGGCCGACAGCGGTCGGCGCACGCCGTCCGCGCCCTGCAGTTCGACATCGCGCAGGGTGCCGGCCAGACCGATCCGCGCCAGGTCGGCCGCGCGCAGCAGCTCGGCGTAGCGATCGCGACCCGCGTTGATCGCATTCGGCGCATAGTGCAGTCCGTTGAGCAGGCCCTGATTGGCGACCAGTCCCTCGCCGCTGTCGCAACAGCCGCCGCCGCGCAGCGCGTCGCGGGCGCGGTCGCTGAAGGTGGCGATGCCGCTGCCCGGCAGCGACAGCTGCGAGGCCTGCACGAAACGTGCGCCGTTGGCGACCTCGCCGAAGTTCCAGCCTTCGCCGATCAGGTCGATGCGGCGGCCCGCGGCGGCATCGACCGCGGTCTGCAGCCGTTCCATCGCCGCGCGCGGCTGGTGGCCCATCAGATCGAAGCGGAACGAGTCGATGCGGTAGTCGCGCACCCAGACCACCGCCGAATCGATCATCAGCTTCGCCATCATCGCGTGTTCGGTCGCGGTGTTCTCGCAGCAGGTCGAGCGTTCGATCCTGCCCTCCGCATCCAGCCGCTTGTAGTAGCCGGGCACGATCCGGTCGAGCACGGACTTCGCGTCCTGGCCCGCGGCGAAGGTGTGGTTGTAGACCACGTCCAGGCCGACACGCAGCCCGGCCGCGTGCAGCGACTGCACCATCGCACGGAATTCGCGCACCCGCGCCGCGCCGTCGGCTTCGACCGCGTAGCTGCCCTCGGGCACGGTGTAGTGCCAGGGGTCGTAGCCCCAGTTGAAGCAGTCGCGCGCTGCGACTGCGGCGACCGCGGCCTGCTGCGCCTCGCTGTCGGGCGCGGCGTCGGGAATCGCCGGCTCGACGCAGTCGCGTTCCGGCACGGTCGAGAGGTCGTAGGTCGGCAGCAGATGGATGTCGGTCATGCCCGCCGCACGCAGCGCCCGCAGATGACGGATACCGGCCGAATCCGGCTCGGTGAACGCCAGATACTTGCCGCGCCAGGGCGCGCGCACGGTCGCGTCGTCGCGCGAGAAATCGCGCACGTGCAGTTCGTACAGGCTCATGTCGACCGCGCTGGCCAGCGCCGGCGGACGCGGCGCGGCATCCCAGCCCTCGGGTTTGGTGTCGGGCGCGTCGAGATCCAGCGCGACGCTGCGCTGCGAGTCCGTGGTCAGACCGAGCGCATACGGGTCGGTGACGCGATTGCGGACGATGCCGTGGCCGGGGGCGTAGACGTCGACCAGATAGGTGTAGACGCGACCGTGCGTCGCCTGCGCGCCGCCGCCGCGCCACACGCCGGTAGCAGGGTCGCGGGCGAGCGCGATGTGCGCTTCGGCCGCGCCGCGCGCATCCGGATAGACACACAGCGACACCGATGCCGCGGTCGGCGCCCACAGCGCGAATCCGCGCTGCGGCCCGGCGACGGTGGCGCCGAGATAGGCGAGATCGGCCGCGGCGGCGTAGCGATCGTCGAGCGCGCCCGGCGTCTGCACGGTGACGCGCTCCAGCACCGTCCCGCGTGGACCGAGCCGCACCAGCCAGAGCTGGCCGACCAGCAGCGTCGCCGCATCCTCGCCCTGCGGCAGGGTGAAGGTCGGGCCGGCGAGGACGTGACGGAAGCGCTGTTCGACCGCTTGCGGGATCGGCGTCTCGCGCAGGCCCAGCGGCACGAGGCGATCGGCGCCGCCGAGGCGGCCGTCGGAACGGACCTGCAGTGCGGCGCGCGCCGAATGCGCCAGCACCACCCGCTCGCCGGGCGCAGGCGCCGCGCCTGGCCAGCGCAGGGTCGCGCGGTCCAGCCAGTGGGCGCGCGCCGGTGGCGCAGGCGCCGCCTCCGGCTGCAGCACGTCGAAGTGGCTCGCGGCATCGCAGGCCGCGGGAATGACCGCAGAGGCCGCCGCCTGCGCCGCGACGCTCGCGGGCAGCGCGCACAGCGCGGCCATGAATACGATTGCAGTTCCGGCGCCCGCACGCCGGCCCTGCCGCATCGCCACATGACCGGCCGCGGGCCGGGCGGCATACTGGCCGCGCATTTCAACGAGATCGCATTGCATGTCTGTCGTTTCCGATCGTGTCACCGAGATCGTGATCGTGGGGGGCGGCACCGCCGGCTGGATGGCCGCCGCGGCGCTGTCGAAGGTGTTGAACCGATCCTATTCCATCCGTCTGGTCGAATCCGAGGAGATCGGCACGGTCGGGGTCGGCGAAGCCACCATCCCGATGATCAAGCTGTTCAACCAGGCGCTGGACCTGGACGAGAACCAGTTCGTGCGCGAGACCATGGGCTCGTTCAAGCTCGGCATCGAGTTCGTGAACTGGGGCCGGCTCGGCGACAGCTACATCCACGGCTTCGGCAAGATCGGCCAGGACCTGGGCGTGGTGCCGTTCTACCAGTACTGGCTGAAGATGCAGCAGGCCGGCAAGGCCGCGCCGCTGGACGATTATTCGATCAACACCGCGGCCGCGCGCGAGAACAAGTTCATGCGCGCGGTCAGCGACCGGCCGAACTCCCCGCTCGCCGACATCGCCTACGCCTATCATTTCGACGCCGGCCTGTACGCGGCCTTCCTGCGCCGCTACGCCGAAGCGCGCGGCGTGGTCCGCACCGAGGGCAAGGTGGCCTCGGTCGAACAGCATCCCGAAAACGGCTCCGTCGCCGCGATCACGCTCGAGAGCGGCGAACGCATTCCCGGGCAGCTGTTCGTGGACTGCTCCGGCTTCCGCGGCCTGCTGATCGAACAGACGCTCAAGACCGGCTACATCGACTGGACCCACTGGCTGCCCTGCGACCGCGCGGTCGCGGTGCCCTGCGCGCGCAGTCAGCCGCTCACCCCGTACACCCGCTCGACCGCGCGCACCGCCGGCTGGCAGTGGCGCATCCCGCTGCAGCACCGGGTCGGCAACGGCCATGTCTTCAGCAGCCGCTTCATCAGCGAAGACGAAGCCACCGCGATGCTGATGGCCAACCTCGAAGGCGAGCCTCTGGCCGAGCCGCGGCCGCTGCGCTTCGTCACCGGCAAGCGGAAGAAGTTCTGGAACAAGAACGTCGTCGCGGTGGGTCTGGCCAGCGGGTTCATGGAACCGCTGGAATCGACCAGCATCCATCTGATCCAGTCCAGCATCGCGCGACTGACCGCGTTCTTCCCGCACGGCGGCTTCGACGAGACCGACATCGACGAGTTCAACGCCCATTCGGACTTCGAGTTCGACAAGATCCGCGACTTCCTGATCCTGCACTACCACGCCACCGAACGCGACGACACGCCGTTCTGGAACTACTGCCGGACCATGGACGTGCCCGAGTCGCTCAAGCGCAAGATGGAGCTGTTCCTCAGCAACGGCCGCATCTTCCGCGACGCCAGCGAACTGTTCGCAGAGCCCAGTTGGGTGCAGGTGATGCACGGGCAGCGGATGGCGCCGCGCGGCTACCACGCCCTGGTCGATGTGTATCCGGACGAGAAGATCGCCGACTACATGCACAACATCCGCGGCGTGATCGCCAACTGCACGCGGGCGATGCCGACCCACGAGCAATTCATCGCCAAACACTGCGCCGCGAAGACGATGTGAGGCGGCGGTGACGGAAAGCATGCGGTCGGGGAGACGGTCGGAGTCGCGGCCGGCGCGGAGACGCGACGATGCCACGCACGCATCCGCACCGCAGCCGCGAACGCAGCGCGCAAACGCCTGAAATCGCCTGAATACGTTTGCATGCGCGCGATGTTGCGCTGCAACGTGCCGGCGGACGCCACCGCGGGCATCGTAGTCGCGCCATGATGCGCGGCCGGCGCGGACGCCGGCGCATACGACGACTCCACCAGGGACTCCCGATGTCTGCACACCCGACCACCCGCAAGCCGCAACTGTCGTTCTGGCAGATCTGGAACATGTGTTTCGGCTTTCTCGGCATCCAGTTCGGCTTCGCGCTGCAGAACGCCAACGTCAGCCGCATCTTCCAGACCCTCGGCGCGGAGATGGAAGCGCTGCCCGGGCTTTGGATGGCCGCGCCGCTGACCGGCCTGATCGTGCAGCCGATCATCGGTTATCTCAGCGACCGCACCTGGCACCCGCGCTTCGGCCGCCGCCGCCCGTATTTCCTGATCGGCGCGATCCTCGCCTCGATCGCACTGATCTTCATGCCGAATTCGCCCTCGCTGTGGATCGCCGCCGGCACGCTGTGGGTGCTGGACGCGTCGATCAACATCTCGATGGAGCCGTTCCGCGCCTTCGTCGGCGATCAGCTGCCGGTGTCGCAGCGCGCCAAGGGCTATGCGATGCAGAGCTTCTTCATCGGCATCGGCTCGGTGATCGCGAGCATGCTGCCGTGGATGCTGGAGAAGTGGGGCGTGGCCAACACCGCCGCCCCGGGCGTGGTGCCGGACACGGTGCGCTTCGCGTTCTACGCCGGCGCCGGGGTGATGTTCGGCGCGATCCTGTGGACCGTGCTGAGCAGCCGCGAATACCCGCCGGACACGCTGCACGCCTACGATGAAGCCGCGCCGCTGGCACGCGGTGAACTCGACATCGCCGCGACCACCCGCCGCGGCATCGTCTGGCTGCTGCTGGGCGCGCTCGGCTTCGGTCTGGTCTACGGCTTCGGTCAGCGCCATGCGCTGCCGAAGGAGCTGTATCTGCTCGGCGCGCTGGCGCTGGCCTACGGCCTGTGCCTGCTGGCCGTGCGCGTGTTCCGCCGCGGCGGCTTCGCCGAGGTGATGCACGACCTGCAGGAGATGCCGGAAACCATGCGCAAACTGGCGGTGGTGCAGTTCTTCTCCTGGTTCGCGCTGTTCTGCATGTGGCTGTTCACCACCGCGACGGTCGCCGAAATCTATTACGGCAGCACCGATCCCACTTCCGAGGCGTTCAACCAGGGCGGCAACTGGGTCGGCGTGCTGTTCGCGGCCTACAACGGTTTCGCCGCACTGGCCGCGGTGTTCATTCCGATGATGGCGCGTCGCTTCGGCCTGCGCGTGACCCATCTGATCAACGTCGCCCTCGGCGGCGCGGGCCTGATCCTGATTCCGTTCATGCCCGACGAGAACTGGCTGCTGCTGTCGATGGCCGGCGTCGGTTTCGCCTGGGCCTCGATCCTGTCGCTGCCCTACGCCCTGCTGTCCGACAGCGTGCCGGCGCAGAAGATGGGCGTGTACATGGGCATCTTCAATTTCTTCATCGTGATCCCGCAGTTGATCGCGGTCGCTTCGCTGGGCTTTCTGCTCAAGGCGGTGTTCGACGGCAGGCCCGCGAGCATCCTGATCCTCGGCGGCGTCAGCATGATGATCGCGGGCCTGATGACGCTGCGGGTGCGGGAGCCGGGCGCAACCGCCTGATCGCGATGGCGCTGCGCAGCGAAACCCGCCCCGTCGGCAAGGGGCGCGGCCATGTACTCGGCATGCAGGCGCCGGCATCGGCCCTGCGCGCGCGCGCGACGACCTCCTCCGACACCCTCTGATCCGAACGGAGATCTGTCCGATGCACTGCCGTCTGTTCTTCTGCATCCTGATCGCAGTTCTGGCCGCTTCCGGGCCTGCCGACGCGGCCGAGCCCAATCCCTGCGATGCCGGCTGCGAACGTTTTGTCGGCACCACCGAAGCGATGGCGTCCGACGCGGTGTATTTCGTGATTACGGACCGATTCGTCAACGGCGATCCGGGCAACGACCAGCGCGATCAGGGTCGCGAGAAGGGCCCGGAGTTCGCCACTTTCGACCGGCCCACACCGGGCGCCGAGGCCGAGCAGGACAACGTCGGTTACCTCGGCGGCGACTTCAAGGGCGTGCTCGACAATGCCGACTACATCCGCGACATGGGCTTCGGCGCAGTGTGGATCACGCCGATCGTGGACAACCCCGACGAGGCTTTCACCGGCGGCAGGCCGGTGGTCAAGGGCGGACTGTGGACCGATGGCGGCAAAACCGGATACCACGGCTATTGGGGCGTGAATTTCCATCGCCTCGACGAGCATCTGCCCAGCCCCGGTCTGGACTTCCGCGCTTTCACCGGCAGGATGCGCGAACAGGGGCTGAAGGTGGTCCTCGATATCGTCGCCAACCATGGCTCGCCCGCGTTCGGCATGCCGGTGGATCAACCGAAATTCGGCGAGCTCTACGACGCCGAAGGCCGCCTCGTCGCCGATCACCAGAATCTGCCGCGCGAACGCCTCGACCCGGTCGGCAACCCGCTGCATGCGCTCTACAACACCGGCGAGGGCATCGCCGAGCTGTCGGATCTGGCCGACGCCAATCCCGCACTGCTCGACTACATGGTGGATGCCTACACCCACTGGATCGACGAGGGTGCGGACGCGTTCCGGATCGACACCATCGGCTGGATGCCGCACGCGTTCTGGAAATCCTTCGCCGACCGCATCCGCGCGCACCGGCCCGGCTTCTTCATGTTCGCCGAAGCCTTCAGCTACGACGCGGCCGAGATCGCCACGCATACCCGGCCGGAAAACGGCGGCTACAGCGTGCTGGATTTTCCGCTGAAGGCCGCGATGGAGCGGGCGTTCGGCCGCGAGGACGCGGGCTACCAGGTGCTGCGCCGGCCTCTGTACCTGGACGGCGGGCCGTACCGCAACCCGTACACGCTGATGACGATGTACGACAACCACGACATGCCGCGGCTCGACGCCGACGACGCCGGCTTCATCGACGCGCACAATTTCCTGTTCACCGCGCGCGGCACTCCGGTGATCTATTACGGCTCGGAGGTCGGGTTCATGCGCGGCACCGCCGAACACGCCGGCAACCGCAATTACTTCGGGCAGGCGCGGGTGGATGCCGCGCCGCGCAGCCCGATCCACCAAGCGCTGCGGCGGATCGCCCGCGTCCGCGCCGAAACGCCGGCGCTGCAGCGCGGCCTGCAGGTGCCGGTGCGCATGCGCGGCGATCAGGCGGTGTTCTACCGCGTGCTGCAGCACGAAGGTCGGGCTCAGATCGCACTCGTGCTGTTGAACAAGAGCGATGCCGCCGCCGAGGTGCGGGTCGGCAAATACCTGCAACCCGGTGGCTGGCGCTCGGCGCTGGATGGACGCGTGATCGACGTGGAGGCCGGCAAGCCGCTGGTCGCGAGCGTGCCCGCGCATGGTGTGGAGGTGCTGGTGCTCGATGCGCCGGTCGCCGATGCCGGCTTGTGGAAGGCGCTGAAGCGCGCGCAGGCTGCGATCCCGGAAGACATCGAGCGGCCTTGATCGTCGCCCGGACAGGCGGAGATCCGACCTGCGCGTCCTCCGGTCAGTCGATCACGCCCCGCTCGATCTGCGCACGACGAGCTTCGCCGGCAGCATCCGGCTTTCGGCGGGCAGTCCGTTGACCCGCTGCAGCAGGGTTTCGACCAGCAGTTCGCCGGCGCGGGCGGTGTCCTGGTAGACGGTGGTCAGCGGCGGGTTGCAGAAGCGCGCCATCGCGATGTCGTCGAAACCGACCACGGCCACGTCCTCGGGCACGCGCAGGCCGTGTTCGAGCAGGGCGCGGATCGCGCCGATCGCGATCAGGTCGCTGGCCGCGAACACCGCGTCGAACAGCACGCCGCGGCCGAGCAGGGCCTTGGCGGCCTCGTAGCCTTCTTCCTCGGAACTGAGCGCATCGACCTGCAGCGCGGCATCGGCAGGGATGCCGGCCTCGCGCTGGACGAGCTCGCAGCCGCGATAGCGCGCATGGAATTCGGGATAGTGCGGGGACGCGTCGCCGAGGAAGGCGATGCTGCGCCGGCCGAGGCCGAGCAGGTGTTCGCCGACCAGCCGCCCGCCCTGGAAATTGTCGCAGCCGATCGAGATCCCCGGCTGGTCCGGCAGCACCGCGCCCCAGCGCACGAAATGGGTGCCCTGTTCGACCAGCCGTTCGAGCTTGGGCCGGTAATCGACGTAGTCGCCGTAGCCCAGCAGGATCAGGCCGTCGGCCTTCATGCTGTCCTCGTAGTCGGCGTGCCAGTCGTCGGAGAGCTGCTGGAAGGAGACCAGCAGGTCGTGATGGTTGCGCGCGCAGGCGCGGGTGATCGAACCGAGCATCGACAGGAAGAACGGGTTGATGTTCGACTCGTCTTCGGTCGGGTCCTCGAACAGCAGCAGGGCGAGGGTGCCGGCGCGCTGGGTGCGCAGGCTGGAGGCGCGGCGGTCGACCTTGTAGTTCAGCTCCTGCACCGCATCCAGGACCCGCTTGCGGGTCTCGGCGTTGACCAGCGGACTGCCCCGCAGCACCCGCGACACGGTCGCCTGCGAGACGCCGGCGCGATGCGCGATGTCGACCGAGGTCGCCTTGGTTTTGCGTTGGGGCATGGTCGGGTCCTGCGACGGCGATCCCGAAGTGTAGTCAGGTCGGAGCCGTCCCGCACCACGCCCGACGCCGGCGACCCGATCAGCGCGGCGGGCCGCGGCGAATGAAGACGTAGGGGCCGGCGGTCGAGCCCCAGACCTGGCGGGCATCGGCGGCGTAGCCGCGATCCCAGCTCGCCATCCGTCCGGCCTCCAGCCGGACCTCGGCGGTGGCGTAGCTCGCGCCGCGCAGCTCGGAAGCGCAGTCGCGGCCGCGGGTCGCGCCCTGCCACACCGCGCCGTCGCGGCGCACGCCCTCGCGACGCAGGTATACGGTGCAACCGGCGCGCGGCTCCAGCATGTCCTCGCGCAGCGCGTCCAGCGCGCCGTTGCGCCAGCCCTGCACGAACCGCTCCGGCGTCGTCAGCGTGTAGACCGCGCTCGCGACCTCGCCGTCGGCGCCGTTGCTCACCCGGTACACGCGCTGGCGGTAAGGCTGGTCCGGCGTGTCGGCCATCGCCTGTTCGACGTACAGCCAGTGCGCGTCGGTGCGGTCGGTCCAGATCGGCACCATCGCCAGCGCGATCGGCCGGAACGCCGGGTCGCGCGTGGCCTGTTCGCGGCTGTCGAACTGCCCGGCCATCAGCGCGGCGACTTCCGCCGCGGGGTCGCGGCCGCCGCCCGGCGCCGATGCGCAGCCGGCCAGCGCGATGCCGGCCATCACGCTCGCGACGGCGAGACGCGGGCGCATGTTCAGTGCCCGCCGCCGCTTGCGGCCGCGGCGTCGCGGGCATGCGGCGCGCCCTGCTTCACGGTCAGCCACGCCAGCGCCGAGACCAGCATGCAGGCCGCGCCCAGCGCGAACACCAGCGCCTTGTCCTCGACCCGCGCCAGCAGCGCGCCCACGCCCAGGCTCACCGCCAACTGCGGCAGCACCACGCTGAGATTGAACACGCCCATGTACAGGCCGATCCGCGCCGGCGAAACACTCTGCGAGAAGATCGCGAACGGCAGGCTGACGATCGCGCCCCAGCCCAGACCCATCACGCACATGCCGATGTAGACCGCGGTCGGGCTGTGTCCGTACAGATAGACGAAGGCGAAGCCCAGCGCCATCAGCGCGAGGCTGGCCGCGTGCACCCGCACTTCGCGGAAGCGCCGCGCCAGCGGATTGAGCAGCAGCGCCGGCACCACCGCGGCGACCGCGTTCAGGGCGAGAAAGCTGAAGGACATCAGCTGCCCGGTGGCGTCGTCGTCGAGCTGCGGAAAGCGCTGCTGCACGAAGCCGATCATGAACACGAACAGGCTCTGCATGCCGAACCAGCTGATCGCATGCGCAGCCAGCACCTTGCGGAAGCCGGCGATGTCCTCGCGGCCGTCGAGGATCTGGCGCTCGGTGAGCGCATGCGCGATCAGCGCCAGCGCCAGCACGCCGAAACCCGCTTCCAGCCACAGGCTGTGTTCCTTGATCCCGGCCAGCTTCAGGCCCATCGCGATCACCGCGTAGACCGCGAACGCCCACAGCGGCCGCATCAGCAGCAACAGGGTGCCGACGCCGAGCTTTTCGGTGCTCGCGCCGGTCTCGGTGTGCGGCAGCGTGCGCGGCTCCTTCACCAGCAGCATCGGCAGGATCGAGAACACCAGCACCAGACCGGCACCGAAATAGATCAGCGCGATGTTGCCCCAGGTCGCGCCGATCGCATACGCCAGCACGCCGAAGCTGCCGGAGACGGTCTGCATCCAGGTGTAGCCGGCGGTGCGCTTGGGGCCTTCCGGCGTGACGTCGGTGATGATCGCGCGGGTCGGGTTGAAGCCGAGGTTGATCGACAGATCCAGCGCCAGCGCGACCGTGATCGCGACGCCGAGGATCGCGTCCAGACCGAGCGCGCTATTGATTGCGCCGATCGACGGCAGCGCCAGCAGCATCAGCGCGGTGAGCACGCCGCCGACCAGGATGAACGGCCGTCGCCGCCCGCCCCACAGCCAGACGTTGTCGCTGATGATGCCGATGATGACCTGACCGAGAATGCCGGCCAGCGGACCCGCGGCCCAGACCAGACCGATCTCGTCCAGCTTCAGCCCGTACTTGGTGGACATCAGCCAGCTCAGCGCGGAGATCTGCACCGCCAGCGCGAAACCCATCGCCGTCGACGGCAGGCTCAGCAGCATCAGGAACGGCACCGACAGTCGTTCTTGCATCCGCAGCATGGGCGGTCCTCCCCGGGTGGACGGGCAGGATAGCCTGCGCCCGCGACCGGCTCGATGAATACGTTTGTTGCTGCGGCGCAGCATCGCCGCCCGTCGTCGCGATGCCGCCATGCGGCGGCGCGCACGCCGTCGCGCGCCGATCCGCGCCGCGGGCGTCGCTATGCTTCGGGTGCAACGCGACACCGACAGGGGAATGGCGCATGGCAATCTGGAACTGCCCGAGCTGCGGCGAAGACAACGATTCGGATTTCGGCATCTGCTGGAACTGCGGCACCGAATTCGACGGCGGCGCGAAGCCGCTGGATTTCGCCGCCGACGCGCCGGACCTGGCGCTGGACGACGACGGCCCGGTCGAACGCGTCCTGCAGTGCCCGCGCTGCGGCACCCCGATGCAGGGCTTCGGCCGCGTCCGCTTCCATGAATCCAGCAGCACCCGACCGGTGATCTACGGCGCGCTCGGCGGATTGCTGGTCAACCGCAACGCGTTCGACGCCTACGCCTGCAGCGCACCGGATTGCGGCAAGGTCGAACTGTTCGCGATCGCGCTAGCGGAAATCTCGCGCGAGGAGTGAAGCGGCGACCTGGAGAAGATCACTGCTGCGTCGTCGAACGCCTATGCGGGCTCGTCGGGAATCAGCGCCGACTCCAGTCGGGTGATCGTGTCCTTGAGCTGCAGCTTGCGTTTCTTCAGGCGTTTGATCGCCAGTTCGTCGGCGGCGATGCTGCCGTGGAGGCGATCGATCGCCAGATCGAGATCGCGATGCTCCTGACGCAGCTCGGTCAGGCGCTGGACGATGCGGGCGAGTTCGGTGGGGTCGGTCGGCTGGTGCATGCGATCAGCTTACGCCGGAATGCGGCGCCCGATTGAGCAGCCAGATCGCGATGTTGACCGCAGCGGCGAAGCCGAGCCAGGCCAGATAGGGCAGCAGCAGCCAGCCGGCCAGCGGGCGGACCCGGCGGAAGGCGAGGATGGTGAACACCACCGCCGCGATCAGCAGCAGGATGTCGATCACCGCCAGCAGCGGACTGCGCAGACCGAAGAACAGGGGCGTCCACAGCAGGTTCAGCGCGAACTGCAGCGCGAACCAGGCGGTGGCGCGGCGACGCAGCGCCGGGGGCGCGGTGTGCTCGCGGCGGACCAGCCACAGCGCCGCGGCCATCAGCACGTAGAGCGCGGTCCAGACCGGGGCGAACACCCACGAGGGCGGATTGAACGCGGGCTTGCGCAGCGCCGCGTACCAGGCATCGGGACCGAAGAACGCCGACAGCGCGCCGCCCAGCGCGACGATCAACAGCATCCAGCCGACGAGGGCGAGGCCGTCGTCGAGCGGTTGGCGCGGTGGCGGGTCCTGCGGATTGGCGCTCATGGCGATCGGCCCTGTTCCGACGGCTCTGTTCAGATGCGCGCGGCCCGACCGACAGGCGATCCGCGCCGCAGAGAAGGACGTCTTCGCCGGAGTCTAGCAGGACACGCTCGGACCGGTCCGCCGTTGGCCTAGAATACGCGGCCCATGACCACACCCCTGCCCCTCTCCGAACCCCTGCCGCCGCCTTCGCGCCGCGCCGCGCACGAGGCCAACCGGCTGGCCAAGCGCCTGCGCCATCAGGTCGGCCGCGCGATCGCCGACTTCGGCATGATCGAGGACGGCGACCGGGTGATGGTCTGCCTCTCCGGCGGCAAGGACAGCTACACGATGCTGGACATCCTGCTGCAACTGCAGAAGAAGGCGCCGGTCTCGTTCTCGATCACCGCGGTCAATCTCGACCAGAAGCAGCCGGGCTTTCCCGAACACGTACTGCCGGACTATCTGCGCGGGATCGGCGCGGATTTCCACATTCTCGAACAGGACACCTATTCGGTCGTGACCCGGGTGATCCCCGAGGGCAAGACCATGTGTTCGCTGTGTTCGCGGCTGCGCCGCGGCGCGCTGTATACGTATGCAGAGCAGCAGGGCTTCACCAAGATCGCGCTGGGCCACCATCGCGACGATCTGGTCGCCACCTTTTTCCTGAATCTGTTCTTCCATTCGAAGATCAGCGGCATGCCGCCCAAGCTGCTGAGCGACGACGGCAAGCATGTGGTGATCCGGCCGCTGGCCTACGTGCGCGAGGACGACATCGCCGCCTACGCCGAAGCGAAGCGGTTTCCGATCATCCCCTGCAACCTCTGCGGCTCGCAGGAGAACCTGCAGCGCAAGCAGGTGAAGAAGATGCTCGAAACCTGGGAACGCGAGACCCCGGGCCGGGTCGAACAGATCGCCCGCGCGCTCGGCGACATCCGTCCCTCGCAGCTCAGCGATCCGAAGCTGTTCGACTTCCTGTCGCTGGGCAAACGCGGCGACGGCGACCTGCCGGATGCGCATGCGTGGCTGGGCGGCGATCCCGCGGCGCCGGAAGACGTCGACCGGCCCGCGATGTCCTGAGTCTGTCATCACGACCGCGGCGAGGGACCTGCTTTCCGGCCCTTCGCTCGCGGCGCACGCATCGACCACACATCCCTCGGCCGACGGCTTCGGGACGACACGATTTCCACCTTCCGGACATACGATGTTCTTCCGCAACCTCACGTTCTTCCGTTTCCCCGCCTCGCTGGACATCGACGCGCTCGACACCGGCCTCGCCGAATGCGCACTCAAGCCGGTCGGTCCGCTGGAGCTGTCCTCGCGCGGATTCGTCTCGCCGTTCGGGCGCGGCGAAGACGCCCTGATGCACCGGATCGGCGACGCGATCTGGCTGGCCGCCGGCAGCGAGGACAAGATCCTGCCCGCCGCGGTGGTCAACGATCTGCTGCAGAAGAAGCTGGCCGACGTCGAGGAGAAGGAAGGCCGCCGGCTCGGCGGCCGCGCGCGCAAACGGCTGAAGGACGATCTGATCCACGAACTGCTGCCGCGCGCCTTCGTCAAACCCGGGCGCACCGATGCGGTGATCGATCTGGGCCACGGTTTCATCGCGGTCGACACCTCCTCGCGCAAGACCGCCGAAGCGGTGGTGTCCGACGTGCGCCACGCGCTGGGCAGTTTCCCGGCGCTGCCGCTGAACGCCGAGGTCGCGCCGCGCTCGGTGCTGACCGGCTGGATCGCCGGCGATCCGCTGCCCGACGGCCTGTCGCTGGGCGACGAATGCGAACTGCGCGATCCCACCGACCACGGCGCGATCGTGAAATGCCAACACCAGGAACTGCAGAGCGACGAGATCGCCAAGCATCTGGAGGCCGGCAAGCAGGTCACGCGGCTGGCGCTGACCCTGGACGATCACGTCAGCTTCGTGCTCGGCGAGGACCTGATCGTGCGCAAGCTGAAGCTGCTCGAAGGCGCGGTCGACCAGCTCGAATCGACCGAACGCGACGACCTGCGCGCCGAACTCGACGCCCGTTTCGCCCTGTTCAGCGCAGAACTGAGACGGCTGTTCCTGACCCTGGAGCCGGCGCTGAAATTGTCGAAGGCGGAGTGACCGCGCGCTGCGGTCGCGCACGATCCTGCTTCCGTCGCGCTTCCGTCGCGACCCCCGCAGCGGGTAGCATGTCGCATGCCCTTCTTCCCCGATCGCACGCTGCGCCTGCGCGACCGCGCCACCGCTCCCGCATCCGTCCAGCAGCGCGACCGCGTGCCGCTGCGGCTGGACGACGGACGCGACATCGATGTGCTGCGCGTGCGCGATCCGCGCGCGCGGCGCATGAAACTCTCGGTGAGCGAACGCGGCGTGCGCCTGACCCTGCCCACGCGCGCCAGCCTGATCGCCGGCGAACGTTTCCTCGTGGAACATCGCGACTGGGTGCATGCGCAGCTCTCGCAGTTGCCGGATCCGAGCGACATGTCGCTGCGCCGCGATGCGACCGCGACCCTGCCGCTGCGCGGCGAAGCCCTGCCGCTGCAGTGGGAGACCGCGCGCTTCACCGCGCTGCGCGCCGACGACGCCGGTCTGCGTTTCCAGACCGCAGCGCGCGCGGGCGAGGCCGCACTGCGCCGCGCGCTGCGCGATTTCTACGAAGCCGAAGCGCGCACCGATATCGGCCGCTGGATGCCGCGCTATCTGCCGTCGCTGCCGCGCGCGCCGCGCCGGGTGCAGTTGAAGGTGATGAGTTCGCAATGGGGCTCGCTGGCCCCGGACGGCACGGTCGCGCTGGACCTGTCGCTGATCCTCGCGCCGCCGGCGGCGTTCGAATACGTGCTGGTGCACGAGCTGTGCCATCTGATCCACCACGATCATTCGCCGGCTTACTGGCGCGAGGTCGACGCCCGTTTCCCGCACTGGCGCGATCAGCGCGAATGGTTCCGCGACCATGGCCGGCGACTCAAGGCCACGCTGCAGGCGCTGCTGCGCTGATCGCGGCACGGCCCGGGTTTGCATCATCGATCTGCCCGGTAGAGCGGGCTTCAGCCCGCTGCTTTTCTCCGGAACACGAGCAGCGGGCTGAAGCCCGCTCTACCGGGGCGCGTCACAACCCCAGTGCCGCGGCCGCCTCGGCCGGATGGGTCATGTGCAGATGATGGCTGCCGGGCATCGACACGCAGCGGATGTCGGCGACGCAGGCGACCCGCGCATCGCGCAGTTCCGGCTGGAAGTACGGCGGCGGCGGATCGGCGACCAGCACCGTCACCGGGCAGCGGATCGCGCGCAGACAATCGCGGACCTGCGTTTCGGTCATCCGCACCGCGGTCGGCAACGTCAGGCGCGCATCGCTGCTCCACTCGTGACCGCCTTCGACCGCGCGGATGCCGCGCGCGACCAGCAGCCGCGCAGAGGCCTCGTCCAGCGGCGTGATGTTGGTCTGCATCCGCGCCATCACCGCGACTTCGGGATCGCCGAACACGCGCTTGCGCTTGCCTTCCAGCGCGCGGCGCTGCTTCACCGCATCGCGCAGGCGCTCGGCGGCGGTGTCGTCGGGCGCCGCCAGCGGACCGAGCGCTTCGATCAGATGCAGGCGTTCGATCCGCTCCGGCGCGGCCGCCGCGAGCAGGCTCGCGATCGCGCCGCCCATCGAATGGCCGAGCACCGAGAACCGCTCCCAGCCCAGCGCATCGGCCGCCGCGAGCAGGTCGAGCAGGGTGCTGAACAGGCTGTATTCCGCGTCGGCGGGGTAATGGAAACTGCGGCCGTGGCCGGGCAGATCCAGCGCGACCAGGTCGTAACCCGCCAGCACCGGCGCCATCGGCACGAAGCTCGCGGCGTTGTCGAGCCAGCCGTGCATCGCCAGCAGCTTCGTGCCGGCGGGGTTGTCGTTGCGCAGCGCATGGAAGCGGCCGCGCGCGCTGTCGAGGACGATGTCGTGGAGCACGGTCTCACGCATGCGCAGGCGACTCCTCGCGAAAGCCGAGATGGCGCGACGCGAGCGCGGCCAGCGCGTCAGCATGCGCGGGCGCCGCGTTGAGGCATGGGATATAGCGCAGCGCTTCGCCGCCGTGTTCCCGGAACAGTTCGGCGTTCTCCACCGTGATCTCCTCCAGCGTCTCCAGACAATCCACCGCGAAGCCGGGGCAGATCACGTCGATCGTCTTCACGCCCTGCGCGGCGAGCGCTTCGAGGGTCTTGTCGGTGTAGGGCTGCAGCCACGGTTCGCGGCCGAACCGCGACTGGAAGGTCAGCAGCGCCTCGTCCTTCGCGATGCCGAGCGCGGCGACGATCGCCTCCACCCCGGCCTCGCAGTGCGTGCGGTAAGGGTCGCCGGCTTCGACCAGCCGCTGCGGGATGCCGTGGAACGAGAACAGCAGGCGCTCGGCGCGGCCGTGCGCGGCCCAGTGCGCGCGCACGCTGTCGGCGATCGCGGCGACCCAGCCCGGATCGCGGTGATAGTCGACGATGGTGTCGATCCGCAGCGCGTCGCCGGCCTCGCGCGCGACCTGCGCGATGGCGTCCTCGACCGAGGCGGTGGTGGTGGTCGAATACTGCGGATACAGCGGCAGCACCAGGATCCGGCGCACGCCCTCGGCGCGCAGCCGCGCGATCGTCGGCGCGATCGCCGGGTTGCCGTAGCGCATCGCCCAGTCGACCCGCAGCCCGGGCAGGCGGGGCCGCATCGCTGTGGCCAGATCGCGGGTGTGCACCGCCAGCGGCGAGCCGCCGTCCATCCAGATCCCGGCGTATTTCTTCGCCACCTTCGGCCCGCGCAGCGGCAGGATCACGAAATGCAGGATCGGGCACCACAGCCAGCGGCTGAGCGGGACGACGCGGTAATCGTGGAGGAATTCGGCCAGATAACGGCGCACCGCCGGCGCGGTGGGCGCATCGGGGGTGCCGAGATTGACCAGCAGGACGGCGGTCTCGGAAGCCGCCGGATCGGAAGTGGGAGCGCTCATCGCCATAGGATGACAGTTGCGCCCGCGGCCGTCAGCGCACGGGGATGGAACGGCGCATACGGCCGGGGTTCATCGCCTGCGCACTACGCTCGGCCGCACTCCCGCTGGAGACGCCGCTCCCATGATCCCCGCGCGCACCACCGCTCTCGCCTTCGCCCTCTCGCTCGCCTTCGCCCTGCCCGCCCACGCCGGCCCGCGCGAAGACGCCCAGGCCGACAACGCCGTG
>JBIJBH010000090.1:0-9965 GCA_044345315.1 Lysobacteraceae bacterium | reverse complement strand
TCATCGGAAGCTGACGTTGTCGATAGGGGGCGCTGTCTTGCGTCCCGGAACCTGAAGAATCTGGAGAGCGTATCCGTGCAGGCTGAACCCACATCGCAGGTCGATCGCGCCGTCGCCGAAGGCGGCGCGTACGAGGTGCTGCGCAAGCGGCTCGACGAGCAGGGCCGGCAGCTGCGGACGCGCGTCGAGGCGCTGAATGCGCAGCGTCTGCAGGAATTCGGCAGCAGCCGGATGGAGGCGATCGGCCGGCTGCGGATCCGCACCGAGCACAACTGCGTCGCCCGCGACATCGTCCAGGTCGGCGACTGCCTGCTGTTCGGCTACAACGTGTTCATCGGCCTGAAGAAAGAAACCCGGGTCGAAGACGTGTTCTCGCTGTACCGGCTGATCGAGGGTCCGGACGGTTACGACGTGACCCCGATCGATCCCGCGACCGGTTTCCTGGCCGAGCCGGCGTTCGTGCGCGAGTTCGCCGAGCTGTTCGCGTACTACAAGAGCGCGCGCCTGCTGCAGCTGGTGGTACGCGACGGCAAACTGCTGGCGGCGTTCCAGATCGGCGAGCGGATCGAGGACATGCGCGTGTTCCGCTGGCAGATCGGGCCGGACGGTGTGCGCTACATCGACAATCGCGGCGAGCGCGACATCGCGCTGCCTGCGCCCTACGACTTCGACTGGATCCGCGCCACCCGCGAACAGGTCGTGCACGGGCGGCATCCGCATCTGAACATCCTCGACACGGTGTTCGTCGAGACCACCGGCGGCGATCTCACGCTGAAGATCGAGAACAACACCGGCGACGGCCTCGGCATCTACCGCGAGCCGGTCGAGGATCAGACCCAGTCGTTGGACGACGCGCAGATCGAGTACGCGCGGGTCGGCAGTCTGATCCTGCTGCGCATCCTGCCGTACCGCGAGCGCCAGTGGCGGCATCTGGTCTACAACACGCTGTCGCAGCGGGTGCATCGTCTCGACGCCATCGGCCAGGCCTGCGTGCAGTTGCCCGAGGATCACGGCATCGTTTTCCCGGGCGGCTACATGCTGCAGAACGGCGAGACCCGCACCTTCGATCAGTCGGTGCAGGGCATGCGCTTCAAGCGCAAGATCCGCGCGCCCAACGGCGAGGACGTGCTGTATCTGTTCTACGAACCGGAGGACGGCCGGATCGCGCTGTTCGTCTACAACACCATCCAGCGCGACATGCAGCCGCCGCTGCTCGGGCACGGCTACGCCCGGTTCGACGACGGCCGCATGGTCTTGTTCAGCGCCGAAGGCAACGAGCCGACCCGGGTGCATCCGATGCAGGTCTGGCGAACGCCGTTCGCCTCGGAGGAATACGCCCTGCGGCACCCGCCGGGCAACAGCTTCCTCGGCCGCATCGGCAATCCCGACCTGGTCCGCGGCATTTCCGATCTGCTCGATCTCGCCCGCGAGACCGGCGTCGCCGAAGTCTCGGCGCAGCGCTATCAGCGCCTGACCCAGACCACGCGCCGCCTGTTCGATCAATACCACTGGATCGAAGACCCGCATTGCGAAGGACTGGCGCCGCTGCTGCGCGAGATCGTCGCCAGCAGCGAAGCGGTGCTCGACGAGTACGAGAAGGTCGAGGGCATCCGCAAGCGTTCGGCCGAGGCCATGGCCGAGGCCGAGACGCGCCAGCGCGAGACCCTGGGACGACTCGACCCCGACCGCTGGGAGCGGGTGCAGGACTGCGTCGATGCGCTGAACGCGATCGGCGCCCAGCGCGGACGCCTGCTGACCCTGCGCGAAGAGCGTTACGTCGATGTCGCCGCGATCGATGCGATGGAAGCCGCGCTGCTGCAGGCTCAGGCGCGCGCCGGCGCCGCGGCCGGCGCGTTCCTCGCCGACGACAAATCGCTGCAGCCCTACGCCGATCGGATCCAGACGCTCGACGCCGAAGCCCAGCGCGCGACCGGCGTTGCCGCGCTGCAGGCGCCGCTGCAGGCGCTGCAGACGCTGGCCGGCGATCTGGACATGCTGTCGGGGCTGATGGCGTCGCTGGAAATGGACGACGCCGCGCTGCGCACGCGGATCATCGAAGCGATCTCGACGCTGTACGCGAAGCTCAATCAGGCCCGCGCCCGCGCCGAACAGCGGCGCAAGGGGCTGGCTTCGGACGAGGCGATCGCCCAGTTCGGCGCGCAGTTCACCCTGTTCGCCCAGAGCATCGCCGCGGCGCTGTCGAGCGCGCGCGACCCCGACCGCTGCGACCAGGAACTGGCGCGGCTGATGGTGCAACTGGAAGAACTGGAAAGCCGCTTTGGCGAACACGACCGCTTCCTCGCCGACATCGTCGCCAAGCGCGAAGAACTGCTGGAGACATTCGAGGCCCACAAGCAGGCGCTGCTGGACGAGCGCCAGCGCAAGGCGCAGTCGCTGGCCGATGCCGCGGCGCGCATTCTCGACGGGCTCGGCCGCCGCACCGCGCGGCTGGCCGACGCCGACGCGCTCAACGCCTTCTTCGCCGGCGACCCGCTGGTGCTCAAGCTGCGCGATCTCGGCGAGCGCCTCCGCGCGCTGCGCGACAGCGTGCGCGCCGACGAGATCGACTCGCGACTCAAGGCACTGCGCGATCAGGCCGTGCGCGCGCTGCGCGACCGCAGCGAACTGTTCGAGGACGGCGGCAACGTCATCCGTCTGGGACCGCGCCATCGTTTCAGCGTCAATACCCAGGAACTCGATCTGACCCTGCTGCCGCGCGGCGACGGTCTCGCCCTGCATCTCACCGGCACCGGCTATTTCGCGCCCGCGGTCGATCCCGCGCTGGACGCGCTGCGCGACTACTGGTCGGCGAGCCTGGAATCGGAATCGCCGACCCTGTACCGGGCCGAATATCTGGTCGGCGAGGTGCTGGAGGCGGCCGAAGCCGGCCGCGAGGGCCTGAGTCTCGATCTGCTGCGGCAGCAGGCGCGGCAGCCGGAACAACTGGTGCGCACGCTGCGCGATTTCGCCGCGCCTCGGTATCGCGACGGTTATGAGAAAGGCATCCACGATCACGACGCCGCGCGCCTGATCGCCGCGCTGCTGCCGCTGCGCGACGCCGCGGGTCTGCTCGCGCACGCGCCGGCGGCGCGCGCCTGGGCCGCGCTGTTCTGGGCGCAGGTAGGCGGCGGCGCGCAGGCCGCGCGCTGGCTCGACCGCGCACGCAACGCCGCCGGCATCGCGCGGGTGTTCGCGCAGGATCACGCGCGCGAACAACTGCGTGCGGACATCGCGCAGGCGATGCGCGCGGAAGCCGAAGCCCACGACTTGCCCGTCGTCGCTGCGCTGGACGCGCCCGCGGCCGCCTGTCTGGCCGATGTGCTGGCCGAGGCGCGTCCGGCCTTCGTCTGGAGCCGTTATGCGCGGCAGTTGCACGACGCACTGCGCGAGCGGCTGGTGCAGGAGCGCCTGTGGGACGACCTGCAGGCGTCGCTGGCGGCGCTGAGCGATGCGCCCGGCGCGCGCTGGCGCCTGGCGTCGCAGTGGTGCACGGCGCTCGCCGCGGACCCCGCGCACGCGGCGCTCGCCGACTATCTGCCCGAAGCCGCGGCGCTGCTGCTGCTCGGCGACGAGGCGCTGGCGCGGACCAGCGCGGTCGAACTGCGCACGACCGTCGACGGTCTGCTCGGCGAACATCCGCGCATCGTCCGTGCCGCGGACGGGCAGGGCAGTCTGGTCGTGGCCATGGACGATCTGCGCGAACGCCTGCGCGATCATCGCGAACGCTACCTGCGCGGATTCCGCGAGTGCCAGCGTCTGCGCCAGGCTCTGATCGCGCGCGAACGCGAAGCGCTGCGCCTGTCCGAGTTCAAGCCGCGCCCGCTGACCGCGTTCGTGCGCAACCGGCTCATCAACGATGTCTATCTGGCGATCATCGGCGACAACCTCGCCAAGCAGATGGGCGCGGTCGGCGCGCACAAGCGCAGCGATCTGATGGGCCTGCTGATGCTGATCTCGCCGCCCGGCTACGGCAAGACCACGCTGATGGAGTACGTCGCCCACCGCCTCGGCCTGATCTTCATGAAGATCAACGGCCCGGCGCTGGGTCACGAGGTGCGGTCATTGGATCCGGCGCAGGCGCCGGACGCGACCTCGCGCCAGGAACTGGAGAAACTCAATCTCGCGCTGGAAATGGGCGAGAACGTGATGCTGTACGTCGACGACATCCAGCACACGCATCCGGAATTCCTGCAGAAATTCATCTCGCTGTGCGACGGCACCCGCCGCATCGAGGGCGTATGGCAGGGCCGCACCCGCACCTACGACCTGCGCGGGCGCAAGTTCTGCGTGGTGATGGCCGGCAACCCGTACACCGAGTCCGGCGAGGTGTTCAAGATCCCGGACATGCTCGCCAACCGCGCCGACATCTACAACCTCGGCGATGTGCTCGGCGGCATGGAAGATGCGTTCCGCCTGAGCTATCTGGAAAACTGCCTCACCTCCAATCCGGTGCTCGCGCCGCTGGCGACCCGGGATCTCGGCGATCTGTATCGTCTGGTCGATCGCATCGAGGGCCGGCCGTTCTCGGCCAATGCGCTCGGTCATCCGTATTCCGCGGCCGAGATCGACGAGCTGTGCGCGACCCTGCAGCGGCTGATGCGCGTGCGCGACGTGGTCTATCGCGTCAACCAGCAGTACATCGCCAGCGCCGCGCAGGCCGACCGCTACCGCACCGAGCCGCCGTTCAAGCTGCAGGGCAGCTATCGCAACATGAACAAGCTGGCCGAGAAGATCTCGCCGGTGATGAACGAGGCCGAATTGCAGCAGTTGATCGCCGATCACTATCAGGGCGAAGCGCAGCTGCTCACCACCGGCGCCGAGGAGAACCTGCTCAAGCTCGGCGAACTGCGCGGCACGCTCGACGAGGCGCAGGCCGCGCGCTGGGCCCAGATCAAGCGCGACTTCCTGCGCCACAAGGCGATGGGCGCGGACGATGGCGATGTCGGCCCGCGCGTGGTCGCCCAGCTCAACGATCTGGTCGAAAGCGTGCGCGGTCTGGAAAAAATTTCCGACACGCTGCGTCCGGCGCCCGTGGCCGCGGCGAACCGCGACGCCCCCTGGCCGGAACTGCTGGCTGCGCTGGAGCGCCTGTCCGAGCGTATCGTCGAGCGCACGCCCGCGCCGGTGAACGCAGTCGATCCTGCGCCGGCTGCGCCCGGCCCGGAGGTCTCGTCGCCCTGGTTCGAACGCCATGCCGAACTGCAGCTGCAACTGCAGCAGGTCCTGACCCTGCTGACCGAACGCCTCGCCACCCTGCAGACCGCCGCCCCCGCGCCCGCCCGCCGCCGCCGCTCCGCGCCCGACGACCCGGCCCTGCCGCAGGGCGAACGCGAGGCCCAGCTGCAGAAGGCCCTGGAGGAGTTCTCCGACCGGCTGCTGGGGCGGACGCCGAGGTGAGGAAGACGCAACACGCTGAAAACAAAGGATTTTCGAGGCAGACTGAAACTTTTCAATCAACAGAAATAACTTTTCAATCCAGGGAAGCTGCTTTACAATCCCGTCATGGCCCGTCCGAACCGCTCCATGGTGATCGACTCTGCGCTGATCGCGCTGGTCAAGTCGCATCCCCGTGATCTGGTCTCGACCGTCGCGCACCATACCGAAGTCAGCCGGGCTGCGGTCGCAGCGAGGGCGAGGCAGCTGATCAAGACCGGGATTCTCGAAAAAGAAGGCACGACGCGACCCGTTTACAGGCCGGGTCTTCGTTTTCCGCATATCTTCCAGTACCGCAGACCGGGATTGGCCGAAGATCGCGTCTGGAGGCAGGATGTGCTGCCTCTCCTGAACGACTTGCCGGACAACGTCCTGTATATCGTGGAGTACGGTCTGACGGAGATGGTCAACAATGCGATCGACCATTCCGATGCCGACGATTTGCTTGTCGCCGTGAGTCAGGACGAAGCGACCGTCTATCTCGCCGTCATCGACAATGGCGTCGGCATCTTCAGGAAGATCACCAAGTCCCTGAATCTTCCGGACGAGAGACTGGCTTTGCTCGAGCTGTCGAAAGGAAAGTTCACGACCGATCCCGCTCGCCATTCCGGCGAAGGCATTTTCTTCACGTCGAGGATGTTCGACTGGTTCGATATCAGGGCCGGAGAATTGATGTTCTCCCACGATATGGGTGTCGAAAAGGACATTCTTACCGACGTTCCGGCCGATTTCATCAATGTGCTTGGGCTCGGAACCGCCGTACGCATGGGCATTTCGCGGAATTCGCCGCGGAAGGCGGAGGACGTCTTCGCGGAGTACTCCAGCGGACCGGACGAATATGCGTTCGCGAAAACCGTGGTTCCGGTCAGAATGGCGAAGCTCGGCGACGAGAATCTGATTTCCCGCTCACAGGCGAAGCGCGTGCTGCAGGGCGTGAATCGATTCCGTCACATCGTGTTCGATTTCGCCGGCGTCGAGAGAATCGGTCAGGCGTTCGCGGACGAGATCTTCAGGGTGTTCGCCATGGCCAACCCGGACATCGAGCTGGAAAGCGTGCATGCCGCCGGGGAAATCCAGCAGATGATCCGGAGAGCCGAGGTGCTCCGGGACGAGCAGCAGATGCTGCGTGGCAATCAATGACGTTGGAAGAGACGATGACTTACCCCGACTACCCCTTCACCCCCCACCGTTTCGAGGTCCGCCCCGGGATCGCGATGTCGTATCTCGACGAGGGGCCGCGCGACGGCGAGGTCGTCGTCATGCTGCACGGCAATCCGTCGTGGAGTTTCTACTGGCGGCATCTGGTGCTGGGGTTGCGGGACAAGTATCGGTGCATCGTGCCGGATCATGTCGGCATGGGGCTGTCGGACAAGCCCGGCGACGATCGCTACACCTACACGCTGCAGTCGCGGGTGGACGATCTGACGAAACTGCTCGATCACCTGGGCATCGCCGGGCCGGTGACGCTGGCGGTGCACGATTGGGGCGGGATGATCGGGTTCGGCTGGGCGCTGTCGCATCACGCGCAGGTGCGCCGGCTGCTGATCACCAACACGTCGGCGTTCCCGCTGCCGCCGGCCAAGCCGATGCCGTGGCAGTTGAACCTGTGCCGCAACACCGCGCTCGGCGCGTTCCTGATCCGCGGCTTCAACGCCTTCGCCGCGGGCACCGCGCGCGACTGCGTGACGCGCAAGCTGCCGAAGGACGTGTATCGCGCCTACGTCGCGCCCTACGATTCGTGGGCCCATCGCATTTCGACCCTGCGCTTCGTGCAGGACATTCCGCTGGCCGAGGGCGATCCGGCCTGGGGCCTGGTGAAGGCCTCCGCGGACCGGCTGTCGAGTTACGTGGATCGTCCGGCCTTCATCGGCTGGGGGCTGCAGGATTTCGTGTTCGATCGCCACTTCCTCGACGGCTTCCGCAGCGCGTTGCCGCAGGCGGAGGTGCAGGCGTTCGAGGATGCGCACCATTACGTGCTGGAAGACAAGCACGAGGTGCTGGTGCCGGCGATGCGCAGGTTCCTCGACGCGCATCCGCTGTAAGGCAATGCTGTTGTGGGAGGGCCGGGAGGCCCGACAGGCTGCTGGAAGTCTCTCAGCAAATCGTCGGGCCTCCCGGCCCTCCCACGCAACGCAAGCGGTCCTCAGGCGGCTGCCATCGCATGCTTTCGAGGACGCGCATCCGCTGTAGTCGGGGTTTTGCCGTAAGCGAATCCCCCCGCCGCGCTGCGCGCGTCGGCCCCCTTTTGCCAAGGGGGGCGGAGCGCGACGGCTCGGATGCGCTGAGGCTTGGCGATGACGACGCATCCAGGCGAATTCGGCAGGGCGGGTTTGAGCGCGCTGTTGTTCATCGCATGTCTTCAGCGGGCTGAAGCCCGCTCTACCGGCTTCCGTCGACCTCTTCGCGCGTGAGCGGCGGCAGGCCGTGGCGGAGGCGGGCCTTGTCGCATTGCGGGCTGTGGGTGCCGTCTTCCCAGGACATCCGCAGTTCGCGGCAGGGCGAGGGCCGCGCGTCGTAGATCGTGCAGCGCACCGCGTCGCCGATCGTGCCTTCCAGTGCGATGCAGCGGGGCTCCTGCGCCCAGGTGCCGCGCATGCACAGGCGATGGGGATCGACCGTTTCGGTGAGATCGCGGGGCACCACGCCGCCGAGCGCGGGCTCGGCCTCGGACCAGTGCAGGCTGACGCGGTACGCGGCGCAGCAGGCACCGCAGGACAGGCAGGGATGGGGCATGCGGGATTCGGGGCGGAGCGCCGGGCGTCGGGGCGGGGCAGCGCTGGGCATTGTGCGGGTTTCGGTGGGCTGGGCAAGCCGCCCCGATTGGCGGTCGCGGGCCCCGCCGCGCGACAATGACGGCATGGACTCCGCACCTCGCCCGCCCGCCCCCTGCAACATCGCCGCCAGCCTGCCGCGTCTGGCCCGCGAACGTCCCGACCAGGTCGCGATGCGCTGCTCCGGCCGCGATGGCCGCTATGCCATCGCCCTGAGCTACGCCGAACTGGATGCGCGCAGCGATGCGATCGCCGCCGGCCTGGCCGCTCGCGGCATCGTCCGCGGCACCCGCACCGTGCTGATGGTGCGGCCGACGCCGGAGTTCTTCCTGCTGATGTTTGCGCTGTTCAAGGCCGGCGCGGTGCCGGTGCTGGTCGATCCGGGCATCGACAAGCGCGCGCTGCGGCAGTGCCTGGACGAGGCCGCGCCGGAGGCGTTCATCGGCATCCCACTGGCGCAGCTCGCGCGCGTACTGCTGCGCTGGGCGCGCAGCGCGCGGGTGCGCGTGACCACCGGCGCGCGCGCGATCCTCGCCGACGTCACCCTCGCCGAGATCGAACGCGCCGGCACCGGCGCCGGGCCGCAGCTCGCGGATACGCAGCCGGACGATGTCGCCGCGATCCTGTTCACCAGCGGCTCCACCGGCATCCCGAAAGGCGTGGTGTATCGCCATCGTCATTTCGTCGCCCAGATCGAGATGATGCGCGAGGCCTTCGGCATCGTCGCCGGCGGCGTGGATCTGCCGACGTTCCCGCCGTTCGCGCTGTTCGATCCCGCGCTCGGGCTGACCTCGATCATTCCGGACATGGATCCGACCCGTCCGGCCAAGGCCGATCCGCGCAAGCTGCACGCGGCGATGCAGCGGTTCGGCGTCGATCAGTTGTTCGGTTCGCCGGCGCTGATGCGGGTGCTGACCGACCACGGCCAGCCGTTGCCCGGGCTGCGCCGCGTCACTTCCGCCGGCGCGCCGGTGCCCGCCGATGTCGTCGCGAAACTGCGCGAACTGCTGCCGCCCGAGGCGCAATTCTGGACGCCCTACGGCGCCACCGAATGTCTGCCGGTCGCGGTGATCGAAGGCCGCGAACTGCTGACCCTGCGCGCGCGCACCGAACAGGGCGCCGGCACCTGCGTCGGTCGCGCGGTGCCGCCGAACGAGGTGCGGCTGATCCGCGTGACCGACGAGGCGATCGAGCGCTGGTCCGACGATCTGATCGTGAAGGCCGGCATCGTCGGCGAAATCACCGTCGCCGGGCCCAGCGCCACCGATCTGTATTTCAACCGCGAGGCGCAGACGCGACTGGCGAAGATCCGCGAAACCCTGCCCGAGGGCGGCGAACGCATCGTTCACCGCATGGGCGATCTGGGCTATGTCGATGCCGAGGGCCGGCTGTGGTTCTGCGGCCGCAAGTCGCAGCGCGTGGTCACCGCCGAGACGACGCTGTGCACCGAGCAGGTCGAGCCGGTGTTCAACACCCATCCCGACGTGCGCCGCACCGCGCTGGTCGGCATCGGCTCCTTCGGCACGCAGCGCGCGGTGCTGTGCGTGGAACTGCGCGCGGGCGTGGCGGCGCGTGAGTGGCCGCGGATCGAAGCCGAACTCCGCCATCTGGGCGAAGGCTTCGTGCACACCGCGAAGGTGGCGGCGTTCCTGCATCATCCGAAACCGTTCCCGGTCGATATCCGCCACAACGCCAAGATCGGTCGCGAAAAACTCGCGCTGTGGGCGGCGAAGCGGCTCTGATCGTCCGCCGATACTTCCT
>JBIJBH010000381.1:0-4150 GCA_044345315.1 Lysobacteraceae bacterium | reverse complement strand
GTGCTGAGCACGCTGCACACCAACAACGCCGCCGGCGGCATCACCCGCCTGCTCGACATGGGCGTCGAGGACTATCTGCTGACCTCGACCATCAACGGCATCCTCGCCCAGCGCCTGGTGCGCCGGCTGGAGCCGACCCACGCCGAGCGCTACGAGGCCTCGCCGGAGGAGATCGAGAAATTCCATCTGCGCCGCTACCAGCCGCATGGCGCGATCCATCTGTATCGCCCGCGCGGTTCGGCGATCGCGCCCACCGGCTATCTCGGCCGCACCACGATCATGGAATTCCTGGTGATGAACGACGAGATCCGGCGCGCGGTGATGCGCCACGCCGGCATGGGCGAGCTGGAGCAGCTCGCGCGTGAGGCCGGCATGCGCACGATGTACGAGGACGGGATCGTCAAGGCGCTGGCCGGTCTGACCACGATCGAGGAAGTGCTGCGGGTGACCGAGGACGCCTGACGCGAAGCGTCGATCCGGCGTCGCGGCTGCAGGGGGAAACGGCTGGGGTTCTGGGGCATGATGAGGGTGGGCATGATGAGGGCGGGCATGAGGGGACGGACATGAGGAAGGGAGTGCTCATCGCCGTGGGCGCTGCGGTGCTCGTCGCTGCGGTCGCGGTCGGTGCCTGGTGGATGCTGGGGCGCGACGAAGACGCGCCGATCGTTGCGGCGAAATCGAAAGTCGACCCGAACGAAACCCCGCAGGCGCGGGCCGAGCGCATCCGCGCCGGTATCGCCCATGGCAGACAGCTGTGGCGCGAGGCCAGCTACATCGAGATCCGGCAGGCGGCGATGGACGACGATCCCGTGGCCCAGCGCCGCCTGTCCGAGCTGTACGAAGAGTGCCGCGCGTACTCCAGCGGGCTGAGCACGGCCCTGCGCATGCTCGGCACCCTCAGCGAGGCCGATCCGCGGTCCAAGCCCACCGTCGCCGGCATCTATCGCGACTTCAAACGCTACTGCGTGCAGGCCGATGCCGACCTCCGCCGCAACCCCGATGCCGCCAGCTACTGGCTGCATCGCAGCGCCAAGGCCGGCGACCTGACCTCGGAGATGCGCTTCATCGCCCGCAACAACCCGGCGCTGGAGGAAGGGCAACTGGAGTACTTCGTCGATCGTCTGCGCGAGACCGGGGATCCGGACGCGATCTTCGAGATGGGCGTGCTGCTGCCCAAGGCCGGCGCAGCCTGGCCGGACGAGGCGCAGGCGGCCGCGTTCAAGGGCGAGCGCGCGCAGGCCGCGTGGATGATCGCCGCCTGCCGCGCCGGTTACGACTGCGCGCGCGGTTCACGCGTGCTGAACACCATCTGCATCAACACGCTCAACTGCCAGGCCGACGACTATCTGCGCTACCTGCTGAAGCAGAACGAGAAGCCCGAGCAGCGCGCCGAGCTGAGCGCGCTGTTGCGCGTGGTCGAACGCGACGTGCTGCGTTCGGGGCCCGCCGCGCCGCTGCCGGCGGCGCCGGCACCGCCGCCGCCGCCGCCGCCGCCGGTACCGCCCGTTCCTCCGGGCGCATCGACCGCCGCGCCGCAGGTCCCGCCGCCGACCGCACCCGCGCGCTGAGCCCGCCCCGACGCTGCCGGACGGGGGAACCTTCCCGCGGTCGCCGGACTCCCATTCCCCGGCAGCGGCCGATATCCTGCCAGCCCCGACCGGGGTCGCCCGGACGCCCCCTTCCGCCCTTTCCGTCGACGCCCTCATGCCCCTCTACCGCTACAAGGCCCTGAACAACCGCGGCGAGGTGCTCGAAGGGCAGATGGAGGCCGCCAGCGACGCCGAAGTGGTCCTGCGCCTGCAGGAACAGGGGCATATGCCGATGGAAGCGGTGCCGGCGGCGGCCGGGGGCGGGCTGTCCTGGCGCGGCCTGTTCCGGCCCAAACCCTTCGCCGGCGCGCGTCTGGTCCAGTTCACCCAGCAGCTCGCGACCCTGCTCGGCGCCGGCCAGCCGCTGGATCGCGCGCTGTCGATCCTGCTCGAACTGCCCGAGGACGAAGTCGCCCGCCGCACCATTTCCGACATCCGCGACGCGGTCCGCGGCGGCACCTCGCTGTCGGTGGCGCTGGAGCGCCAGCACGGCGCGTTCTCGCGCCTGTACGTGAACATGATCCGCGCCGGCGAGGCCGGCGGCAGTCTGCACGACACCCTGCAGCGTCTGGCCGATTACCTCGAGCGCAGCCGCGCGCTGCGCGGACGGGTCATCAACGCCCTGATCTATCCGGCGATCCTGCTGACCATGGTCGGCTTCTCGCTGCTGTTCCTGCTCGGCTACGTGGTGCCGCAGTTCTCGGCGATGTACGAGAACCTCGACACCGAATTGCCGCTGTTCTCGCGCGCGGTGCTGGCGCTGGGCACCCTGGTCGGCGACTGGTGGTGGGTGCTGGTGGCGATGCCGGCGCTGGCGCTGTGGCTGTTCGCGCGCAAATGGCGCGAGCCGGCGTTCCGCGCGCGGTTCGACGAATGGCTGCTGCGCCAGCGTCTGGCCGGGCCGATCGTGGCCAAGATGGAGACCGCGCGTCTGGCGCGCACCGTCGGCACCCTGCTGCGCAACGGCGTGCCGCTGCTGACCGCGCTGGGCATCGGCGGACGGATTCTCGGGAACCAGGCCCTGATCGCCGATGTCGAATCCGCAGCGGGCGACGTCAAGAACGGCGTCGGTCTGTCCGCGGCGCTGGGCAAGGGACGCAAGTTTCCGCGGCTTGCGCTGCAGATGATCCAGGTCGGCGAGGAGTCCGGCGCGCTCGATGCGATGCTGCTGAAGACCGCCGACACCTTCGAGGCCGAGACCGCGCTGGCGCTGGACCGGATGCTCGCGGCGCTGGTCCCGGCGATCACCGTGCTGCTGGCGATCGTGATCGGTTTCGTGATCATGGCCGTGCTGCTGCCGATGTACCAGATCAGCGGTTCGCTGTGATCATGCTGTCATCGGCGCGCCCGGACGATCCCGTTGCCATGATCCCGCCGTAGCGACGCATTCCGCTTTCCCGCAGACCCTTTCCCCCGACACGAACCCACGGACCGACCGACATGCGCACAACCCGCCCCTTCCGCCGTCCCGCGCCGCGCCGCGCCCAGGCCGGCATGACCCTGATCGAGATCATCATCGTGATCGTGCTGATCGGCGCGGTGATCGGCCTCGTCGGCAACCAGGTCTTCAGCAACAAGGCCAAGGCCGACTATCGCCTGACCGAAGCGCTGGTGCAGAAGGTCGCCAACAACATCGAGCAGTACAACTCCGATGTCGGCGAATACCCGCGCGAGCTCAAGGATCTGGTCGAGGACCCGCGGCTCGACGGCTGGCTCGGCGCCTACGGCAGCGCGTCCGATTTCAAGGACGCCTTCGGCAACGAGCTGCAGTACACCGTGCCCGGCGAGGACGGCCCGTTCGATCTGCTGAGCTACGGCAAGGACGGCAAGCCCGGCGGCAGCAGCGTCGACGCCGACATCCGGTTCAAGCCGTGACGTTCAAGGCCTGATGTCGAAGCCGTGATCCTCACTTCCTGACTCGTCCGCGAACGACGCCCGTCATGATCTCCCGTGTCCGCGCCCGGCGTCGCGCGTCCCGCCTGCGTTCCGCGCAGGGATTCTCGCTGGTCGAACTGCTGGTCGTGGTCCTGCTGATCGCTGCGCTCAGCGCGCTGATCTTCGGCGCGATGCGCGGCGGCTTCGACGGTCTGCGCATGCGCGGCGCGGCCAAGGAACTGGTCGCCGAGCTGCGCTTCGCCCGCGCCCAGGCGATCGCCACCGGCACCGTGCAGCGGTTCGCGATCGTGCCCGACGCGCGCACCTGGACCGGCGCCCGCGATCGCAAGGGCGAATTGCCCGAGGCCTTCACCGTCGTCTTCACCGGCGTGCGCCAGGTGCAGCGCCGCGAGGGCGAGGGCGTGATCCTGTTCTTCGAGGACGGCGCCTCCACCGGCGGCCGCATCCAGCTGCGCCGCGGCAACGCCGCCTGGAACGTGGATGTCGCCTGGCTGACCGGCGAAGTCGGCCTCAGCCGCGGCGAGGTGCCGCGATGAGCCGCGCCGCGCCGCTCCGTCGCGGGCAGGGCGGCTACACCCTGATCGAGGTCGTGGTCGCGTTCGCGCTGCTGGCCTTCGCCATGGCCCTGCTGCTCGGGGCGATGACCAACGCCACCCGCCAGGTCC
>JBIJBH010000252.1:0-5809 GCA_044345315.1 Lysobacteraceae bacterium | reverse complement strand
GGTCCGCGCCGCGGGCGAATACGGCCGCGCCGCGCTGCATGCGCAGTCGCTGCTGGACCAGACCGGCATCGGCGAAGCGCTGCAGCCGGGCCGGCGCGACGGCCGCCTGGAGAACGGCCGCTACCGCTGGGAGATGGAAGTCCGCCCGTGGCGCGATCCCGCCGCGCCGCCGGCGACCGCGCCGATCCTCGGCGCGCCGCAGATGATGGAGCTGGAGCTGATCCTGCACTGGGGCGAGGGCGGGCCACGGCAAACCCTGCGCGTGCAGACCCTGCGCCTGATCACGCCGAACGACCCGAATGCCGCCGGGGTGGTGCCGTGAGTCGCCGTGTGCGTAGTCCGAGCGCCCGGGCCGGGCACGCCGGCTTCACCCTGATCGAGATGCTGGTCGCCACCGTGCTGCTGGCCGCGGCCCTGACCCTGGCCTTCGCCACCCTGCGCGCCGCGTCCAATGCCGCCGCCCGCGGCGAGGCCCAGGCCGCGCGCAACGAGCGCATGCGCGCGGTCGAAGGCTTTCTGCGCCGGCGCATCGCCTCGGCCCTGCCGATCGCCTACGAGGTCGACACCCGTACCGGCATCCCGGCGCGTTTCATGGGCGAACCCGATCGCATCCGTTTCGTCGCCGATCTGCCGGCCTATCTGGGCCGCGGCGGTCCGCATGTGCACGATGTCGACGTGGTCGAGACGCGCGGCGGCCTGCGTCTGCAGGTGCAGTTCGCGGTGGTGGTCGCCAACACGGTGATCGAGGAGCGCGACCCGCGCCCGCCCGAGCTTCTCGCCGGCGGCCTGCGCGAGGTGAAGTTCAGCTATCGCGCGCTCGATCAGCAGAATCGCCTTGGCGAGTGGCAGGAGCGCTGGGAACAGGTCGACCGCATGCCGCTGCAGGTGCGGATCGAGATCGTCGACGACCGCGGCGACCGCTGGCCGCCGCTGGTGGTGTCGCTGCCGCAGGCCGCCGGTTACGCCGGTTTCTCGCAGGTGCCGATGTGAGCGCCGCCATGAGCGCCGCCGCGACCCGTCGCCGCGCATCCGGCGCTGCGCTGCTGCTGGTGCTGTGGCTGATCGCGCTGCTGACCGCGGTGGTCGGCACCTTCGCCCTGACCGCGCGGGTCGAGTTCCTGCAGGGGCGCACCCTCAGCCAGGGCGTGGTCGCCGATCAGGCGGCGCGCGCCGGGCTGGAATACGCGATGACCCGGGTGGTCGACCTGGAGCCGACCCGGCAGTGGCTGCCCGACGGCCGCGAATACCGCTGGGAGTACGCCGGCGCCGAGGTCACCGTGAGCATCGTCGACGAGTCCGGCAAGGTCGATCTCAACGCCTCCGATCTGGAGATGATCGCCGGGTTGATCCAGGCGGTGGGCGAGGAGCGCCAGCCGGCGCGGACCCTGGCCGCAGCGATCCTGGACTGGCGCGATCCCGACAGCCTGACCCAGGCCGAGGGCGGGGCCGAGGACGGCGACTACAGCGCCGCCGAAAAACCCTACGGCGCCAAGGACGCGCCGATCGAAAGCGTGGCCGAGGCGCAGCTGGTGCTGGGCATGACCCCGGAACTGTTCGCGAAACTCGCGCCGCATCTGACGGTCTACAGCGGGCAGGGCCGGCCGAACGAGCAGTACGCCAGCGCCGAGGTGCTGCGGGCGTTGGGTGTGGATCCGGAGCGGACCCTGGCCGAGCGGCGGCGTCCGCGCGGTCCGGGCGAAGCCGGAGCGCTCGTCGGTGCCGGCACGGGCACGTATAGTATCGACAGCCGGGCGCGGTTGCGTGGCGGTCGCGTCTCGGTCCTGCGCGCCGTCGTGCGCGCCGGGAACAGCGGAATGCCGGGTTCGGCCTACACTCCGCTGCGCTGGGAAGAGGGGGCGATCGCGCGATGAACGCCGCGAAGCGCCCGTTCCCGGCCCGGTCGGTGGCCCGTTCGGGCTCCGGTATCTCCGGGGCCGGGCGGTCTGCGTTCGCGGCGCCGCCGCGGCCGCGGAAACATGTCGTCGGGGCCGTGCCCGCGGGCATCGGCCGCGCTGCGATGAGGACGGACCCGCGAGGGCCCGGGGTTGTATGGACAGGATCCGAGAGGCATTGATCTGAGCACGACCGCCGACAACACGACTCCGCCCAGACCTGCCGCCGCGCCGCAGGGCGCGTCCGCGCGCGCCCGTCCGGGCCTGCGCGGCTTCTGGATCTGGTGGACCACCGCGCTGGCCAGCTGGCTGCCGGCGCGGCTGCGCGCGGTGTTCGGCCTGGCCCAGCAGCGGCTGCTGCTGCGTCGGCGCGGCGATGCGCTGAGCCTCGAACTCTCGGTCCCGGCGCAGCCCGGCGAATCCTCGCTGCGGACCCTGGCCGAACTGCCATGGGATCCGGCCGAGCACGGCGAAGACGAACCGATCTCGCGCCTGCTCACGCCGCGGATCGGTGGTTTGCCGCGCTGGCTGCTGCTGCCCGCCGGCGACGGCCTGCGCCGGCGCCTGTCGCTGCCCGCCGCCGCCGCCGACCGTCTGCGCGACGTGCTCGGCTTCGAGATCGATCGTCAGACGCCGTTCCCGGCCGACCAGGTCTATTACGACGCCCGTCTGATCGGCCGCCGCGGCGACGGTCAGCTCGACGCCGAATTGATCGTGGTGCCGCGGGCGACCCTCGAGCGCGCGCTCTCTGCGCTGGGCGCGCCGCTGACCGCGACCCTCGCCGGCGTCGACATGGCCGACGCCGATGGCCAGCCGCTGGGCGTGAACCTGCTGCCCGGCGTGCAGCGCAGCCGCCGCCGCGATCCGCGCGCGTTCTGGAACTTCGCCCTGATCGCGGTCGCGCTGGTCGCGATCGGCGCCGGGCTCTGGCAGATCCGCGAAAACCGCACCGCTGCGGCGGACGCCTTCGAAGCCGAGGCCAAGCGCCGCGGCCAGCAGGCGAACAAGGTCGCCGACGAGAAGAAACAACTGGTCGATCTGGTCGAGGGCATGCGCTTCCTGCAGGAAACCCGCAACGGCCGCCCGACCACGGTCGAGGTGCTGGACGAACTCAGCCGCCGGCTGCCGGACAACACCTTCCTGGAGCGGGTCAGCATCGAGGGCGAACGGGTCCAGCTCGTCGGCCTCAGCCCCGAGGCGCCGCGTCTGGTCGAGCGCCTGCAGGGCTCGAAACTGTGGCGTTCGGTCAACCTCTCCGGCGCGCTGATGCCGGAGCCGACCCGCGGCAAGGACCGCTTCACCCTCGGCGCCGAACTCAACGTCGACGCCCCGCGCGGAGACCGCAACCGCAATCGCGACCGGCGTCCGGCCGGGGAGGGCGCGCAATGACCGCCGTGCCCTCCACGCGCGATCGCTGGGCCGCGCTCGGCCTGCTGCTGGCCGCGCTCGCGCTGATCTATTTCGTCACCCTGCATCCGTGGTGGACGGTGCCGATGCAGGAACTGCAGGCCCGGATCGACGACCTCAAGGAACGCGACGCCCGCGCCCGCGCCACCCTCGCGCAGGCCCCGGAGATCCGCAAGCGTCTCGGCGAAGTGCGCGAACAGTCCGCGCGCCTGCCCGGCTTCATGGCCGAGCGCAGCACCGAGCTGGCGACCGCGGCGCTGATCCAGCGCCTCGAAACCGCGGTGCAGCAGGCCAGCCCGAAGAATCGCAGTTGCGCGATCCAGAACCGCTCGCCGCTGACCGAGCCGCGCCAGGAGCGCTTCCCGCGCGCGGTGGTGCAGGTCCGGCTGCAGTGCGGCGTGCCCGAGCTGGCGATGGTGCTGCACTCGCTGGAAAGCGGCTCGCCGCGGCTGTTCGTCGACAATCTCAACATCACCGCGCAGCGCTTCTATTTTTCGCCCGATCAGGCGCCGACCGGCGGCGGGGTGGACGTGACCTTCGACCTCTACGGCTACATCGCGCCCGCCGCGAAGGGAGGGGCCGATGCGCGTCGATAGTCTCAGCCCGAAGACCTGGCTGCTGGCCGGCATCGCCGGCTGGGGCGTCTGCCTGTGGCTGTTCGCGCTGTTCGGCCTCGGCGGCCGCATCGGCGACACCGACGGCGAACTGCCCGAACAGAAACTGCCGACCACCCGGATCCCCGCGGTGGCCCGGCCCGGCCCGCAGGCGCAGTACGCCGAGATCGGCACCCGGCCGGTGTTCTCCGAAAACCGTCGGCCGCAGCCGTTCGTGATCCCCGGTGCGGGCGTCGAGGTGCAGGCCAACACCTTCGACTACACCCTCACCAGCGTGCTGCTCGCGCGCGACCTGCAACTGGCGATCCTCAAGCCCGCGGCCGACGGTGCGCCCTCGGTGCGGGTGAAGGTCGGCGAAGCGGTGGAGACCGCGCCGCAGTGGACCCTGGCCACGCTGCAGCCGCGGCAGGCGGTGTTCCGCGGCCCGGAAGGCGAGAAGGTCCTGGATCTGCGGGTGTTCAACGGCATCGGCGGTGCGATGCCGCCGGTGCCCCCGCCCGGCAGCGCGCCGGTGGCTTCGGCTGCCGGTCCCGCCTCCGGCGTCATCAACGAAACGCCGCCGGGCGCGCCCGGCAACGAAGTGCCCGGCCCGCAGGGTCCGCCGCAGATGGCCGGCCCGCCGCCGCCGCCCGGTCCAGGCGGTGCCGCAGGGCCGCCGGCGGCAGCCACCGCGCCGGTGTCCACCGAGGCCCAGCTCGAGGCCATCCGCAGGCGGATCGAGGCGCGCCGCGCCCAGCTCCGCCAACAGGCCGCGCAGGAAGCGCGCAACGCCGGCAGCACGCCGGGCCAAACTCCCTGAGATACCGCATGACGACTTCGCGATCCTCCGCCCAAGCCTTCCTCGCCGCCGCGCTCTGCGCGACGCTCGCCGCCTGCGCCTCGGCCCCGATGCCGCGGATCCAGCGCGCCGAGGACCGTCCGCCGCGCGCGCAGACGCCGCCCGCCGAGGATGCGGCGGTGCGCAGCGAACCGCTCGCCGAGGGCGCCGACGCCGCGACCGGTGCCATGCGTGATTCCGACGGCCGCCCGCAGCCGCGCATCCGCCGCGGCAACGGTCAGGTCATCAACAGCGACGCCGCCGCGGCGCCGCTGCCGGACATCGGCGCGACTGGCGGAGAGGCGCGCTTCAATTTCGAGGGCGAATCGCTGCACGCGGTGGTCAAGGCGATCCTCGGCGACATGCTCGGCCAGAACTACACGATCGCGCCGGGCGTGCAGGGCACCGTGACCTATTCCACGCCGCGGCCGGTCAGTTCGGCGCAGGCGCTGTCGGTGCTGGAGATGATCCTCGGCTGGAACAACGCGCGCATGATCTACGGCGACGGCCGCTACAGCATCGTGCCCGCCGATCAGGCGCTGGGCACCGGCGTGGTCACTCCGCGCACCGGTTCGCCGGAGAGCGCGCGCGGCTTCGAATCGCGGGTGGTGCCGCTGCGCTACATCTCGGCCACCGAGATGGAGAAGCTGCTCAAGCCCTATGCGCGCCCGAACGCGATCGTCACCGTCGATCCCGGCCGCAACCTGCTGACCATCGCCGGCACCCGCGCCGAACTCGAGAACTACCTGCGCACGATCCAGATCTTCGACGTCGACTGGATGTCGAGCATGTCGGTCGGGGTGTTCCCGCTGACCAGCAGCAAGGCCAACAAGGTCGTGCAGGACCTGGAAAAGGTGTTCGGCGAGCAGAGCAAGTCGCCGGTCGCCGGCATGTTCCGGTTCATGCCGCTGGAAGGCGCGAACGCGGTGCTGGCGATCACCTCGCAGGCCGATTACCTCGACGACATCGAGCAGTGGATCGAGCGCATCGACGGCGCCGGCGAGGGCATCCGCCTGTATTCCTACGAACTCAAGTACGTCA
The DNA here is from genome assembly GCA_044345315.1 of Lysobacteraceae bacterium. Lineage (GTDB taxonomy): Bacteria > Pseudomonadota > Gammaproteobacteria > Xanthomonadales > Xanthomonadaceae > Lysobacter_I. The sequence continues at coordinate 38 of JBIJBH010000252.1, read as the reverse complement.
CCGCGAAGGATCTGGCGACCCGGCTGAGCGAAGTGTTC
>JBIJBH010000513.1:0-2592 GCA_044345315.1 Lysobacteraceae bacterium | reverse complement strand
CCGCCGGCTGCGATGCGCTGTGGCTGCCGACGGTGGAATCGATGTATCCCTTCGGCGTCGATCTGGCGGTGCGCATGCGCGTGCCCGGCGTCGCCGACGTGCTTGAGGGCGAGCATCGCCCGGGCCATTTCGACGGTGTCTGCACCGTCGTCGCGCGCCTGTTCAACCAGGTGCAGCCGGACGTCGCCGCGTTCGGCAAGAAGGACTTCCAGCAGCTCGCGGTGATCCAGCAGATGGTCACCGATCTGGCCTATCCGCTGACTCTGCTGCGCGGCGAGATCGTGCGCGAGCCGGACGGACTGGCGATGAGCTCGCGCAACCAGTACCTCTCCGGCGCCGATCGCGCCACCGCCGCCGAAATCCATCGCACCCTGCAGTTCATGCGCGATCGTCTGTGCGCCGGCGAAGCGCGGCCGGTGGTCGAAGCCGAAGCGCGCCTGCGTCTGGTCCAGGCCGGCTTCATGGTGGATTACACCGCGATCCGCACGCCCGATCTTGCCGAGCCCGGTCCCGGTGAATCCGATCCGCCCTTCGGCCCGCGGGTGGCGCTGATCGCCGCGCGGCTGGGCCGCACCCGGCTGATCGACAATCTCGAGTTCGAGAGGGGCTGAAGGCTCGGGCTTGCGCCCGGGCGCCGGCTCGGTACTGGCGACGTTTGCAACGGAAGCCGCCGACCCCATCTGGCAAGATGCCGCCTTCCCCCGCACGTCCACGGCCCGCCCGCATGTCCCAGCCCGTCAGCTTCGATGTCGACACGCTGCAACCGCACGCCGAACGCCTGCGGCAGACGCCGATCGCGCGCCTGATCGCCGAAGACCCGCAGCGGCCGCAGACCTTCGCCCTCCGCGCCGGCCCGCTCTACGCCAGTTTCGCCCGACAGCACTACGACCGCGCCGCGCTCGATGCGCTGTTCGCGCTCGGCGAACGCGCCGATCTCGCCGGCGCGCTGCGCCGGCTGTTCGACGGTCATCCGGTCAATGTCACCGAAGGCCGCGCCGCGCTGCACACCGCGCTGCGCAGCGAATTGTCCGCGCACCCGGTCGCGCGCGATGCCTCGGCGCAGGCGCGCGCGGCGCGCGCGCGCATGGCCGCGCTGGTCGCGCAGGTGCGCGCGGAAGGCATCACCGACGTGGTCAGCGTCGGCATCGGCGGCTCGGATCTCGGTCCGCGTCTGGTTGTCGATGCGCTGGTCGATGCGCTCGCTGACGCTCAGGCCGGTGCGCCTGCCGACGGCGACGGCCCGCGCGTGCATTTCGTCTCCAACGTCGATGGCAATGCCGTTCGCCGGACGCTGGCGCGGCTGGATCCGGCGCGCAGCGCGGCGATCCTGATCTCCAAGACCTTCGGCACCCAGGAAACCCTGCTCAACGGCCGCGTGGTCCGCGACTGGCTGGGCGACGACGCCCGCGTCTACGCGGTGAGCGCCAACGTCGAACGCGCGGCCGCGTTCGGCATCGCCGAGAGCCGCATCCTGCCGATGTGGGACTGGGTCGGCGGCCGTTATTCGCTGTGGTCCGCAGTCGGCTTCCCGATCGCGCTGGCGATCGGCATGTCGGGCTTCGAACGGCTGCTCGCCGGCGCCGCGCAGATGGACGCGCACGTGCTGGAGCGGCCGCTGCGCGACAACATCGCGGTCTGGCACGCGCTCACCGCGATCTGGAACCGCAACGCCCTGCACGCCGCCACCCACGCGGTGCTTCCCTACGACGAACGCCTGCGTCTGCTGCCGAATTATCTGCAGCAAGTGGTGATGGAAAGCCTCGGCAAATCGGCGCGCCTCGACGGCGCGCCGCCGGCGGTGCAGACCGTTCCGGTGTGGTGGGGCGGCGCGGGCACCGATACCCAGCACAGTTTCTTCCAGGCGCTGCACCAGGGCACCCAGATCGTGCCCGCGGATTTCATCGGCACGATCCGCGCCGATCACGGGCATGCCGACAACCACGCCGCGCTGCTCGCCAATCTGCTCGCGCAGACGGAGGCCTTCGCTAACGGCCAGCGCAGCGACGACCCGCACCGCGCCTATGCCGGCAATCGCCCGAGCACGCTGCTCCTGCTCGATGCGCTGACCCCGGAATCGCTCGGCGCTTTGATCGCCCTCTACGAACATAGCGTCTATCTGCAGTCGGTGCTGTGGGGCATCAACGCCTTCGACCAGTTCGGCGTCGAACTCGGCAAACAGGTCGCAGGCAAGTTGTTGCCGGCGCTGCAGGGGCAGAGCGAAGCGGACGATCCAGTGACGCGGGCGCTGCTGCAGGAAATCCAGCGCCGCGCATAGGGTGCGCCTCGGCGCACCGTTTTTCCGCTTCGTTCATCGAACGGTGCGCCGAGGCCTGAGGTCTCCCCACGTTTTTCTTTAGTGGTTCAATGGCTTAAGCCGATTCGGCAGTGTTCTGTCATCCCGAGCCATCGGCGAGGGATCTGCTGTTGATGATTCAACGGCAGTGATCGTCGAGGATTTCCTCTCGTCCCTTTGTTTCGCTCGCTGCCGCGAGCGAGTTACTTTTCTTTTCTTGTGAAAAGAAAAGGTAACCAAAAGAAAGCACACCCCGTCGGTTGCGCCCGGCGCTGCGCGCCGGGTCCGCGGAATTCGCG
>JBIJBH010000512.1:0-2612 GCA_044345315.1 Lysobacteraceae bacterium | reverse complement strand
ACGCAACGACGGCGAGAACCGGGTCGCGCGCAAGGTCAAGACCGCAATCGACCGTCAGGCCGGGCGCTGGGTCGACGCCGAACTCGACGACGGCGAGGATGTCCTGGTCAAGCGCCATTTCTTCCGCCGCTTCTCGATCGCGCTGGTGTCGAGCACGGTGAAGGACGTGCGGATCGGGTTCGATCGCGAGTAGCCCGTGTCATCGTCCAGAGCCGGACGGCGCGCCTCCCTGCGCGCCGTGCGACCCCACCCACCGTTCGCCGTGCGGATTCGGCTCCCGCATCGATGAGAGCGGACCGGGCACGTCCCTGTGACCCGATCCGAAAGCCGTCCCCTTCCCAAGCGGATCGCGCAGAGCAACCGGATCATCCGATCCGCGGATCAGCTCAGGCATCCGGCCGCTTCGCGCCAAGCCGGGCCATGACAAGCCGCCGGCGGGACTCCAGAATCGGGCCATCGCAGGCATCGCCCCGTGGCATCGCGGGGCCGGAGGTGAGTGGTGCACGGGAAGCGTCGCGTATCGAAGAAGTCGCTCCGGTGGTGGCCGCATGCGGCCTGTCTGCTGCCGTTGCTGGCCGCCTGCGCCCCGGGCGGCGCGCCCGCACCGGCGACATCGCGCGCCCTAGCCGCCGAAAAACCGCGCATCACCGGCGGGCCTCAGCCCGCGGTGGCGGCGGAGGCCCTGGTCTATGCCGCGTCCTCGACCACGCCGCTCGCGCCGGGCTGCGACGGCCCGCTCGGCACCGGCGTGGTGTATCCCGGCGCCGAGGTCGAACCCTCGCTGGCCGCGCATCCGACCAATCCGAACATCTTCGTCGGCGCCTGGCAGCAGGACCGCTGGTCCAATGGCTCCGCGCGTGCGCTGGTCGCGGCGACCTCGCTCGACGGCGGCCGCAACTGGGTCCGCACCGCGCTGCCGTTCTCGCGCTGCGGCGGGGGCACCGTGCTCAACGGCGGCGACTACGAGCGCGCGTCCGATCCGTGGGTGTCCTATTCCCCGAACGGGGTGGTCCACGCGATGTCGCTCTCGACCAACGGCGGCGTGTTCCAGGCCGGTTCGGCCAACGCGATGCTCGCCAGCCGCTCTTTCGACCACGGCCGCACCTGGACCGCGCCGGCGGTGCTGATCCGCGACGGCGCGGCCGCGTTCAACGACAAGAACGCGCTCACCGCCGATCCCTTCGACGCGAACTACGTCTACGCGGTGTGGGACCGGCTGATCGCCGCCTCCAACCGCGGGCCGACCTATCTCGCGCGCAGCATCGACGGCGGGGCCACCTGGGAGACGGCGCGCGCCATCTACGACCCGGGCACCGGCAGCCAGACCATCGGCAATCTCGTGGTGGTGCTGCCCGGGGGTGTGGTGCTCAACGTCTTCAATCGCATCGACAGCCCGGCGGGTGGGCCGCAGCGTGCGCGATTGACCGTGATCCGCTCGACCGATCGCGGGCTGACCTGGTCGGCGCCGGTGTATGTCGCCGACATGCTCGCGATCGGCACTCGCGACCCGGTGTCCGGGCTGAACGTGCGCGACGGCTCGATCATCCCGACCGCGGCCGTCGCGCCCACTGGCGAGGTCTACGTCGCCTGGCAGGACGCGCGCTTCTCCGGCGGCGTGCGCGATGCGATCGCGCTGTCGCGTTCCGACGACGGCGGCCTGACCTGGACCACGCCGGTGCGTGTGAACGGCGCCGCGGGCGCGGCCGCGTTCACCCCGAACCTGCAGGTCGCGGCGGACGGCACGGTCGGCCTGCTGTACTACGACCTGCGCAGCGACACCGCGACCGCGCCGCTGTCCACCGACGTGTGGCTGGCGCGCTCGCGCGATCGCGGCGCAACCTGGAGCGATCTGCGCGTCGGCGACACCTTCGACATGCTGCAGGCGCCGTTCGCCAACGGTCTGTTCGTCGGCGACTACGCTGCGCTGGCCGCGATCGGCGACCGCTTCCTGCCGTTCTACGCGCGCACCAATGCCGCCGGCAGCGAGAACAACCGCACCGACGTGGTCGCGGTGTCGCTGGCGCTGCTGCCCAAGCGCGCGCCGCTGCGCAGCGCCGCGCAGCTCGCCGCCGAAGCGCAGTCGCGCCGCGCGCCACTGGATTTCGTCCCCGATCACCGCCTGCGTCTGCGCGTCGACGCGAATCTGCGCCGGCGCGTGAAGCGGCCGCCGGAGCCGGGCGCCGTGGAGCGGTTCATGCCGCATGCGGGGACGTTGGCGTTGATGCGGTGAATCGAAAGCCCGGTCATCCAGGTGGAATCGAGAAACCGGACGTGATCGCTGCGAAGGCTTGGGTCTGAGATCTCCTCACGTTTCCCTTCAGTGCTTCAATGACTTGAGCCGATTCGGCAGTGTTCTGTCATCCCGAGCCATCGCCGAGGGATCTGCTGTTGATCCATTCGACAGCAGCGATCGTCGAGCCTTTCCTCTCGGCCTTTGGTTTCGCTCGCTGCCGCGAGCGAGCCACCTTTCTTTGCTTGTGCAAAGAAAGAGTGGCCCAAAGAAAGCACACCCCGTCGGTTGCGCCCGGCGCTGCGCGCCGGGTCCGCGGGCTTCGCGGGGTTTTTCGACAGCACATCCATGTGCTGGTCGAAAAACGCGCGGCATCCTGCCG
>JBIJBH010000511.1:0-2616 GCA_044345315.1 Lysobacteraceae bacterium | reverse complement strand
GCCGGTCTTCACCGAGAGCAGGGTGCTGACCTGGACCTCGGCCGGATCGAAATGCGCCCGATGCACCTCGGCCGCGCGCTGCACCAGGACCGGGAAGGGCAGATCCAGCAGTGCCTCCACCTCCGCGCGGCTCCAGTCGTGACGCAAGGGGCTGGGGCTGACATGCGACATGGAGGTTTCCTGACAGACGCGAAGAAGCGGGACGGGCAGTCTGGAAAGCATGTCCAGCCCTGTCAACCATCGTCCGCGACCGACCGGACGGCCCGTTCCCGCGACCACCGCCGAAGCGGGGTCGCGGGCCTGCGCCCTGCCGCCGGAGAGGTCGGCAGCGGCCTCGGATCCGGCCTTATTTGCCGGCCGGAGGCTCCCAGCCCCGGGCGCGGGCCAGGGTGTTGGCGATCGACGCCGCGGCTTCGGTCGACATCTCGTCGATGCCCTTGCTGGCGCCGACGATGCCGCCCCAGGCCCAGAGCTTGTCGAACGGCGCGGTCAGCAGAGTCTGGCTGCCGGCCGCGTCCCGGACCGTGACCTCGCCTTCGAGGCTGGCGGCGCCGAGGCCGATCAGGATCGCGCGGGCGACCCGGCTGCCGGGCTTGTACTTGGTGATCCGGCCGCTCACCAGGCATTCGCCTTCCAGGCCGCGCGCCGCGCTGCCGCTTTCGACCGATTCGAAGATCGGGCCGTAATCGCTGCGCAGGCGCGACTGCACGTCGCCGGCGAAGCGTTCGCCGACCGAGACCGCGACCTTGCCGCCGGAAGGCACCGAGAACGGCGCGACCGTGATGTGCCGGCAGTCGGAGAGCGTTTTCTGCGCGGTGTCGGCCCCGGTCAGCGGGCGCGCCTTCGTGGAACTGTTGGTGACGCAGCCGGACAGGCCGGCGATGGCGATGACGACCGCGGCGCCCGCGGCCAGGCGTCGTGCACTGGAATTCATGGTTCAGGACCCCCTGAAGGATGGCGTGGAATGACGAGGTATCGCCCGGTCGGACAACCCCGTGCCGATGACTGGCCCACGGTTCCCCTGCCCGATCCGGCAGCCGAGCATAGACGATCCGCCGCGGGAGGCCCGCAGTGGACGGGGTGCGCCCGATGACGACGGCCGCGCGCTGCTTCGCCGGGCTGGGGCGACTGCTCTGGCCGCCCGTGTGCCTGGTCTGTCGCGAACGAGCCGGCCACGCGCCGGACAAACCGGGGGATCGCGACCTGTGTCCGGCCTGCGCCGATGCCCTGCCATGGAACCGCAGCGCCTGCGGCGCCTGCGCGCTGCCGCTGCCGGTCCCGGCCGCGGCCTGCGGCGCCTGCCTGCGCCGGCCGCCGCCGCTGACCGCGACCCGCGCGGTGTTCCGCTACGCCGCGCCGCTGGACCGGCTGTTGCCGCGGCTGAAATTCCACGGCGACCTGGCCGCCGGCCGGCTCTGCGCCAATCTGATGGCCGATGCCCTGGCCGGGTCGCTGGCCGATGATCCGCGACCGGAGGCGCCGGTTCCGAGGGTATTGATCCCCCTGCCGCTGCACCGCGACCGGCTGCGCGCCCGCGGCTTCGATCAGGCGCTGGAGCTGGCCCGCCCGCTGGGCCGCGCCATGGCCCTGCCGGTCGCCGACGACCTGCTGCGCCGGGTGCGCGACACCGCCCCGCAGTCGCGCCTGGACGCCGCCGCGCGCCGGCGCAACCTCCGCGGCGCGTTCGCGCTCGCCCCGGGCGCGACGCCGCCGGCGCATGCGGTGCTGGTCGACGATGTCATGACCACCGGCGCCACCCTGTACGCGGCCGCGGACGCACTGCTGCGCGCCGGCGCGCAGCGGGTGGATGCCTGGGTGTGTGCGCGGGTGGAATGAACGCTGGCCGGCATTACGGGCTATGAACTATTCAGCTCCTGCCTCGGGATTCTGCATGTAACCGAGCACGGTCGCCTTCAACCGCTCCGCATAATCGAAGACGTTGTCGACCGTTTCGAGCGGAAAGACCTCTTCCTCTTTGTTTTCCTTGAATACGCCAAGGCGCAGTTTTTGCGGATTATTGAACCGGAGGCGGCAAATCGGTTTCCGGTTGTTGTCGTCAAACAGAATCGCGCAGTAGGTCTGGGCGTCTCGCATGAAAATCCGTTTGGACGGAACGACCTCTCTCAACATTGCCCGGACCGCATAGAAACCCTCGAGTTCTTCCGAAGAAGTCACCAATTGCGGTTCGCTTGCAGTCGGTTCCTGCGGCTTTTCCTGGGCGGCGACGGATTTGGGCGCAGAGACCAACGGCGCGGCATCCAGCGTCATTGCGCCTTTCAAACGAGCGTTGATCTTTTCGCCGATCAACTGTTCGAAAGCGCGTTTGGCGATCGCCGTAAACTGCTCTTTCGTTGCCGGCGTGAAACGCTTGCCTGCAAGAAGATCCAGAGACAGGAGACGAACGAATTCCTCCGGCGGACTGGACATCCATTCTTCCAGTTTTTGCTGAATCGAGCGCGTGTATTTAAGGTCGTTGGCAGTCGCAAGAATCGAGTCGAGGTTGTAAGCCGATTTTGCGAACTTCTTCAGTTCCTCGACGTCTTTGTCTTTGAATTCGAGAATGTTGAACTCGAAGAACGGCTTCTCGTCCATTTTGTTCGGTTGTTCGAGATCGGT
>JBIJBH010000510.1:0-2647 GCA_044345315.1 Lysobacteraceae bacterium | reverse complement strand
CGACCGAATCCCGAAAGCTAAACGTCACCTGAATCCGGACGCTCCACGGACGTCCGAGGCGCACCCGCCCGCACTGCGACTAACTCTTTGTGCACAACCGCTGACGCGATCGCGCGTAGATTGCGGTGCCGAGGAGAACACCGTGGCGCAGCAGGACCCCGAATTCCAGACCATGCTCGACCGTGCGCGCAGGGGCGACCGCCCCGCGCTGGAGCAGGTCCTGACCCGTTCGCGTCAGGATCTGCGCCGTTACGCCGAATATCACTGCGCCGTCAACGATGTCGAGGACGCGGTCCAGGAAAGCCTGCTGCTGATCTCGCGAAAGCTGGCGATGCTGCGCGAGCTGGAGGCCTACGCCTCTTGGGTGTTCCGGATCGTCAAGCGCGAATGCAACCGGATGAAGCGCGCGACCCGCCATCTGCTGATGCAGCCGGCCGATCTGGAAGAAATCGACGGCCCGCACTACCCGGCGCCGAGCGGCTTGGTGCGCGATGTCGCCCAGGCCCTCGCCGCCCTGCCCGCGCACTACCGCGAGGCGATCCTGCTGCGCGATCTCGAAGGCCACAGCATCGCCGAGATCGCCGCCGCGCTGTCGCTGCACCCCGAAGCGGCCAAAGCGCGCATTCATCGCGCCCGCAGTCTGGCCCGACAGTACCTGTCCACTCCCGGAGAAACGGCGCTGTCCGCCCTGCCCGCGCAGGGTTAGTATCGCGCTCCTCCGGCGGATTCCCCCGTCTTTCCCCCGAACCACCACCAGGAGATCGCTCCATGTCCAGTTCGAAGAAACCCGTCGCCATCGCCGTCTCGACCGCGCTCGGCGGCCTGCTGCTCGCCGGCTCCGCGTTCGCATCCACCCACCTCGCCCAGGGCTACCAGCTCGGCGGCGACACCCTCGTCGACGCCAAGGCCGCGGAAGGCAACTGCGGCGGCCACAAGGGCTCCGAAGGCAAGTGCGGCGAAGGCAAATGCGGCGGCGACAAGGCCGGTGAAGGCAAGTGCGGCGAAGGCAAGTGCGGCTTCGACAAGATCGACACCAACAAGGACGGCCGTATTTCGCGTGCCGAATACGATGCGGCGCACAAGAACGGCGGCGGCAACTTCGCCGGGCACGATACCAACAAGGACGGCTTCATCAGCCGCGACGAAATGAAGGCCGCGCACGAAGGCAAGTGCGGCGAGGGCAAATGCGGTGAAGGCAAGTGCGGCGGCGACAAGAAGGCCGGCGAAGGCAAGTGCGGCGAGGGCAAGTGCGGCGGTTCGATGTGAACCCCGCGCGGATCGGTGCCATCAGGCGCCGATCCGCTTCCATCCGCGACCCGCAGGCGGCCGCATGGCGGCCGCCTTGCGTTTGCGGACCCGACGCCGCATGTTCGAACGCAATCACGATCGCATTCCTCCGCCGAATCGCCCCCGAGACCCGCGATGAACACCACCGCCCCGCTCCCGGATGACGCCGTCGGCCTCGGCCTGCGCCGGCCGCTGCTGCCGGCGATGCGCGCGGCACCGCCGGGCAGTTTCGATTTCGTCGAGATCGCGCCCGAGAACTGGATCGGCGTCGGCGGCGCGCTGGGCGAAGGCTTCGCCGATCTCGCCGCGCGCTGCCCGGTGATCTGCCACGGTCTGTCGCTGTCGGTCGGCGGCCCGGCGCCGCTGGACGAGACCTTCCTGCGCAAGCTGCGGCGGTTCATGGAGACGTACCGCATCCCGCTGTACAGCGAACACCTCAGCGCCTGCGGCGACAGCCGCGGCCAGCTCTACGACCTGCTGCCGCTGCCCTTCAGCGAAGCCTCGGTGGATCACGTCGCCGGCCGCATCCGCCGGGTGCAGGACATCCTCGGCCAGCGAATCGCGATCGAGAACATCTCCTACTACGCTGCGCCGTTCCAGGACATGCGCGAGATCGATTTCGTCAATGCGGTGCTGCGCGAAGCCGACTGCCTGCTGCTGCTGGACGTGAACAACATCGCGGTCAACGCCACCAATCATCGCTACGACGCGTCGGAATTCCTGGCCGCGCTGCCGGGCGATCGCGTGGCCTACCTCCACGTCGCCGGCCACTACGACGAAGCCGAGGACCTGAAGATCGACACCCACGGCGCCGCCGTGAACGCCCAGGTCTGGGGCCTGCTGGAAGAGGCCTATCGCCGCTTCGGGCCGCGCCCGACGCTGCTCGAACGCGACTTCAACCTGCCGCCGTTCGAGGACCTGCTCGACGAACTCGGCCAGGTCCGCCGCCGCATCGCCGGAGCCTCCGCGCATGACCAGCGCCGCGCCGCCTGAGGACAGCCTGCTGGCGCAGCAGGACGCGCTGGCCGCCTACATCCGCGACCCCGAGCACGTGCCGCCGCCGCCCGGTGTCGAAGAGCGGCGGCTGAAGATCTACCGCGAGCTGTTCTTCAACAACGTCGACAGCCTGCTCGCCGGCAATTTCCCGGTCATCCGGCGCATTTTCGGCGATTCGGGCTGGCGAACGCTGATCCGCGGCTTCCTGCGCGATCACGATTGCCAGACCCCGCTGTTCACCGAGTTGGGCCGCGAGTTCATGCGCTACCTCGATGCGCGCGCGGAAGACGAGGCCGGTTGCGACGATCCACCATGGCTGCGTGAGCTGGCGCATTACGAATGGGTGGAACTGGCGCTGCAGATC
>JBIJBH010000087.1:0-10272 GCA_044345315.1 Lysobacteraceae bacterium | reverse complement strand
CCAGTCGCCCTTCTTCATCCAGCGCGCGGTGAGATCGGGCATCAGGTTGTCGTCGCTGCTGATGCGCGCGCCGATGCCGCGATACGGGGTGACCGTGGTTTCGGGATTCTCCAGCGAGAACGACCACGCGCCCTTGCCGTAGCGGACCTGCGGCTGGCGCACGAACACGGTGCCCTCGGTCGGACCGATGAAATCGACCGAATCCGGCAGCGCGGCCACATCCTGGAAGTTCGACCAGGTCTCGCCGGCGAGCAGGTTCGAACCATCGGGACGGGTCCAGGCGACGTAGGCGTGGCGCACGGTCACGCCGTAGGTGTTGGTCGCGACCTCGTTGCCGTTGATGTTGCCGCCGCCGAACAGATCGAACTCCAGATACCCCTTGAGCTTGTGGCCGTCGTCCATGTCGGTGTCGCCGGCGAACCAGAAGCGCGAGAACTGCGCGCCGACATCGGTGTCGGTGCCCTCGTCCGCGGCGGGTGCGCCGACCGGAATGGCCGAAGGCAGATAGAACAGGCGGCCGACGCTGCCGTCGGGGATTTCGCCGCCGTCGGTGTCGGTGACCATCGCGTCGAGCTTGACGAAACCGCCGAAGGAAAAACGGGTGCCCGGATTGGCCGCGGGCATGATCGGCGTGGTCTGGATCTTCGGCTTGCCGTCGGCGGCGGGCGTGGGCGCGGCAGCCTGGGCGCTGCGCACCTCGCCGACTTCGGCCTGGGTGCGCTGCTGCTGCGCGACCAGTTGCTGGACCAGCATCTCGAGTTCGGCGACGCGCGCCTCCAGTTCGCGCTCTTTCGGCGTCGCGTCCTGCGCGAACGCCAGACCCGGCGCGAGCAGGCAGACGATCAGCGAGAGCGTCAGCGGCCGCCGGCGTTGCAGTCGGTGGTTCATGGTGGGCCCCTCCCGAGGGCACGTGCGGTTGCACGGTGGATGCAGCCTGTGCCGCCGCGCGGGGGATCGCCATTCGCCATTGGTCGAAGCCGGGCCGCACATGCCGCCTCGCGGCCGTGCGTCTCGACCATGGTCTAAGGCGTTTGCGGCATCGCAACGCGCTGCGCTTGCGGCACACTGTCGCCACGGTCGCTGTCGCGGCCGCCCTTTCAGTCACGCGGAGGAGTCTTCCATGTCGCAGTCCGACCCTGCCCCGTCCGTCTATCCGGTGCCCGACGGCTTCGCCGCCGCGGCGCGTCTGCGCAGCGACGACTACGCGCGCGACTACGCCGCCGCGATCGATACGCCCGACGCCTACTGGGCGCGCCTCGCGCAGCGCCTGGACTGGTATCGCGCGCCGACCCGCTTCAAGAACGTCAGCTACGCGCCGGAGGATTTCCGCATCCGCTGGTTCGAGGACGGCGAGCTCAACGTCAGCGTCAACTGTCTCGACCGCCATCTGGCCAACCGCGGCGACAAGACCGCACTGATCCACGAGCCGGACGACCCGAACGCGCCGGGCGAACGCATCAGCTATCGCGAACTGCATGCGCGCGTGTGCAAGCTCGCGAACGCGCTGCGTGCGCTCGGGGTGAAGAAGGGTGATCGGGTCACGATCTATCTGCCGATGATCCCGGCCGCGGTGGTCGCGATGCAGGCCTGCGCGCGGATCGGCGCGGTCCATTCGGTGGTGTTCGGCGGGTTCTCGCCCAATTCCATCGCCGACCGCATCGCCGACTGCGGGAGCAAGCTGGTGATCACCGCCGACGAAGGCCTGCGCGGCGGCAAGGCGGTGCCGCTGAAGGAGAACGTCAACACCGCGCTGAAGATGCCGGGCACCGAATCGGTCGAAACCGTGCTGGTCGTGCGCCACACCGGCGGCGTGGTCGGCATGCAGATGCCGCGCGACCGCTGGTACGACGCGGTGGTCGACGAGCAGCCCGCCGAATGCGAACCCGAACGCATGAACGCGGAAGAGCCGCTGTTCATCCTCTACACCTCCGGCAGCACCGGCAAACCCAAGGGCGTGCTGCACACGACCGCCGGTTATCTGCTGTGGGCGAGCTGGACCCACGAGGCGGTGTTCGATCTGCGCGAGGACGATGTCTACTGGTGCACCGCCGACGTCGGTTGGGTCACCGGCCACAGCTACATCGCCTACGGGCCGCTGGCCAACGGCGCGACCTCGGTGGTGTTCGAGGGCGTGCCGAACCATCCGAACGTCTCGCGCTTCTGGGACGTGGTCGACAAACACCGGGTCACCATCTTCTACACCGCGCCGACCGCAATCCGCGCGCTGATGCGCGAAGGCGAAGCGCCGGTGAAGCGCACCTCGCGCGCCTCGCTGCGCCTGCTCGGCAGCGTCGGCGAGCCGATCAATCCCGAAGCCTGGCGTTGGTATCACGACGTGGTCGGCGACCGCCGCTGCCCGATCGTCGATACCTGGTGGCAGACCGAGACCGGCGGCATCCTGATCTCGCCGCTGCCGGGCGCGACCGATCTCAAGCCCGGCTCGGCGACGAAGCCGCTGCCCGGCGTGCGTCCGGCGCTGGTCGACGCCAACGGCGGCCTGCTCGACGGCGCCACCGAAGGCAATCTGGTGCTGCTCGATTCCTGGCCCGGGCAGATGCGCACGGTCTACGGCGATCATCAGCGTTTCATCGACACCTATTTCCGCGCCTATCCCGGCATGTACTTCACCGGCGACGGCTGCCGCCGCGACGAGGACGGGTATTACTGGATCACCGGCCGCGTCGACGACGTGATCAACGTCAGCGGCCACCGCATCGGCACCGCGGAAGTCGAAAGCGCGCTGGTCTCGCACCCGAAAGTGGCCGAGGCCGCGGTGGTCGGCTTCAATCACGACATCAAGGGCCAGGGCATCTACGCCTACGTCACCCTGGTGGCCGGCGAGGAGACCAGCGAGGCGCTGCGCAAGGAACTGGTCGCGCACGTGCGCAAGGAGATCGGCCCGATCGCGACCCCGGACTTCGTGCAGTGGGCGCCGGGCCTGCCCAAGACCCGCTCGGGCAAGATCATGCGCCGCATCCTGCGCAAGATCGCCGAGAACGCACCCGACCAGCTCGGCGACACCAGCACGCTCGCCGATCCTTCGGTCGTCAAGTCGCTGGTCGACGAGCGGTTGGTGCGGTGAGCGGCGCGACCGCGAAGAGCGAATCCCCCCTGCCCCCCTTTTGCAAAGGGGGGTGGGCTCGTTGCGTTTCGATGCCACGAGGAAAGCAGGTCTGCGATGCTGTACGCGGATATCGCCTGCCGTGCTTCCGCAAGCCCGTGTCCAACCCCCCTTTGCAAAAGGGGGGCAGGGGGGATTCGCTTTTCGCTTCACACACACCCGATCCGCGCGCAGACGGCACGCCAGATATCTTCAACCACAGCATCCGTCTCCAGCAGCACACTGCGATTGTCGTAGCGGAGCACCATCAGGCCCATGGCACACAGAGCGCGGGTGCGCAGAGCATCAACGGCCAGACCGCATTCGCTGAAGTGCTGGCCACCATCCACTTCCACCACGAGCCTGGCGGCAGGCGCATGGAAGTCAACGATGTATCCGCCCAGTGGTTTCTGGCGATAAAACTGCACGCCTTCGAGCTGCCTGCGGCGCAGACGCTGCCACAGCCGTCGCTCGGCGTCGGTCATGTCGCGACGCAGGCGACGGGCGGGCATCTTCAGACGGCGCTCGTAGGGCAGCATGCGCGAATGACACCGCATTTCCGCCACGCGCACCATCGGATTTCCGCCCGTCGCAACTCAGGATAATCCTACAACCATGACCACGCTTCTCGTCGCCGACGATCACCCTCTGTTCCGCGAGGCCCTGCGCGGGGCGGTCGCGCGCGTGTTGCCCGGTGCGGTCGTGCACGAGGCCGACGGCGTCGATGCGCTGTACGCGCTGGTCGAGCGCGAGCCGGATGCGGATCTGCTGCTGCTGGACCTGACCATGCCGGGCGCGCACGGGTTCAGCGCGCTGGTGCATCTGCGCGCGCTGCATCCGCAGCTGCCGATCATGATCGTGTCGGCGCGCGAGGAACCGGCGGTGATGCGTCGTGCGCTGGATCACGGCGCGGTCGGGTTCCTGCCGAAGTCGGCCGACGCGGCCACCCTCGGCACCGCGATCGGCGCCGTACTCGCCGGCGATCGCTGGGCGCCGCCGGCCGCGCTCAAGGCGCCGGCCGCGGCCGCCGACGAACACGACGCCGCGCATCGCGTGCGCGAACTCACGCCACAGCAGTTCCGGGTGCTGCAGATGCTCGGCGACGGCCTGCTCAACAAGCAGATCGCCTACGAACTGGGCGTGTCCGAGGCCACGATCAAGGCACACATGACCGCGATCCTGCGCAAGCTCGGCGCCAGCAACCGCACCCAGGCGGTGCTGATCGCCGGACGCCTGGCGATCGATCCCGGCGCGGTGACGCCGCCGCCGCCGGACGACGACTGAGCCTCAGTCGTTCTCGCCGCGCGCATCCACGGCAACGACTTCGCCATCCTCGGCGGTCACCGTGAGCACGATCGGACGGCAGCAGACGCTGCAGTCCTCGACGTACTGCTGATGCTCGATCGATCCGTCGACGACGATCTCGATCTCCTCGCCGCAGTAGGGGCAGGATACGAAGGCGGTGTCGAGGCCGTTCATGCGCAGCTCCGCGCGCGACGCTCAGGGGTTCGGCGGCGCTTGTTCATGATCGGCGGCTCTCTGCGTGGCGGTGGCGCCATCATGCCGCGCACGGGCGCGCGATTGAAGTGGCTCTGGGGTCCCCGTCGCATCAAGCGCTTGCGGCTTCCGATGTCTTTCTCTCTTGTCATCCCGAGCCATCGGCGAGGGACCTGCTTTATGTCGATTCGACAGCGGCGATCGTCGAGGATTTCCTCTCGGCCGTTGGATTCGCCCGCTGCCGCGAGCGAGCCACCTTTCTTTGATTGTGCCACTGCGTCGCTTGTGGCGCGAACGGCGAAGCCGGCCCGAAGGGCGAGCGCGAAGCGCGAGTCAAGAAAGAGTGGCCCAAAGAAAGCACACCCCGTCGGTTGCGCCCGACGCTGCGCGCCGGGTTCACGGATTTCGCGTTTTTTTGCTGCGAGAACATCACTGTCGATTCTGTACCCCTTGCTTTGGTCGCGCGGGTAGTGATTCCGCGTTCGCAGAGAAAAATGCAGATATGCCACCCTCACCCCACCGCCCACAACCAAGCCCGCAGCGACGCCGGTTTCACCGGTTTCGTCAGCACCGCGCAGCCGAATTCGCGGGCGGCGTGTTTGAGGGTGTCGCTGCCGTCGCCGGTGAGCAGGGCGGCGGGGAGGTCGCGGCGGGCGCGGCGGCGGAGTTCGGCGATCACGCCGAGGCCGTCGAGGCGGTCGTGCAGGTGGTAGTCGACAAGAAGTACGTCGGGTGGCGTGTCGCCGGCGTCGCCGAGGCGGGCGAGGGCTTCGTCGACGGTGGCGGCGGTGAGTGCGGTCGCGCCCCAGCGGCCGAGCAGGGCGCGCATGCCGTCGAGGATTTCGGGGTCGTTGTCCACGCACAGCACGCGCAGGCCGGCGAGCGCGTCGGGCGCCGGTGCGGGCGCGACCGGCATCGCCGCGACGATGCGCGCGTCGGGCGCGTGCGGGACGCGGATCGCGAACACGCTGCCGCGGCCGACGCGCGAGTCCACCAGCAGCGGATGGTCGAGGATGCGCGCGATGCGCTGACAGATCGACAGGCCGAGGCCGAGGCCGCGTTCGCCGTCGGCGTCGGCGCGCGCGCCGGGGATGTCGAAGCGCCGGAACTCCTCGAAGATCTGCGCCAGATGGTGCGCGGGAATGCCCGGGCCGGTGTCGCGGACCTGCAGTTCGATCGTCTCGCCGCGGCGGCGCAGCGCGAGCAGCACGCCGCCTTCGCGGGTGTAGCGCAGCGCGTTGGCGAGGAAGTTCTGCAGCGCGCGGCGCAGCAGGCGGCGGTCGCTGCGCACGAACGCGGGCGCGGCGCGCACGCGCAGGGCGAGGCCGCGGCCGGCGGCGCTGGGCGCGTACTGCGCGGCGAGTTCGCGCAGCAGTTCGGCGGCGTCGAATTCACCGATCTCCGGACGCAGGGCGCCGGCGTCGAGGCGCGAAACATCGAGCAGGCCGTCGAGCAGATCCTCGGCCGCGCGCAGCGCGGCGTCGACGCGCTCGGCCAGGCGCGCGCGTTCGTCGGCGTCGGTGGTTTCGCGCAGTGCCGAGGCGAACAGGCGCGCGGCATTGAGCGGCTGCAGCACGTCGTGGCTGACCGCGGCGAGAAAGCGGGTCTTGGACTGTTGCGCGGCCTCGGCCTCGCGGGTGCGCTGTTCGACACGCTGCTCCAGGGTTTCGTTGATCTCGCGCAGCGCCTGTTCGGCGCGCTTGTAGTCGGTGATGTCGTTGAAGCTGGTGACGTAGCCGCCGCCGGGCAGCGGCTGGCCGCGCATCTCGATCACCCGGCCGTTGGCGCGCTCGCGCTGGAACACGTAGGTCTGTCCGGCGCGCAGATGGGCGAGGCGTCGGCGCACCTGTTCGTCGATGTCCGCGCCCGGCGGGCCGAGTTCGGTCATCTCGGCGCGTTCGGCGCTCCAGCGGATCAGGTCGGCGATCGGACGGCCGACGTACAACATGCCGTCGGGATAGCCGAGCATGTCCTGATAGCGGCGATTCCACGCGATCAGGCGCAAATCGGCATCGACCACGCTCACGCCCTGGCTGATGTTCTCGAGCGTGGTCGAGAGCACCTGCCGGTTGAAGCGCAGCTCCTGGCTGGCCTCGTCGAGCAGGGCGACCACTTCGCCCAGCTCCATGCCGGAGCCGCGCAGCGCGCTGGTCAGGGTGAGCCGCGCCGACGCCGCACCGATCGCGGAGGCGAGCAGGCGCTCGGTGAACTGCACGAGCGCGCGGTCGGCGAGCTGCTGCGGCTGCCATTGCCGGCGTTCGGTGGATTCGGAAAACTCCGCGAACGCGCGCCGCGCATGGCGCTCGCCGACGATGCGTTCGGCCAGCGCAAGCAGTTCGCCGCTGCGCACGCTGCCGGCCCAGCCGCCGGGGCCGAGCGGCGAGCGCTGCGCGTAGGGGTCGAGATAACCGGCGGCGAGCAGTTGCTCCTGCAGCCGCGGACGCCGCCGGGCCGAGACCAGGAACAGCGCGCCGACATTGAACAGCAGCGACCAGAACACGCCGTGGGTGAGCGGGTCCCAGCCGCTGAGCCCGAACAACTGCTGCGGCCGCAGCCAGGACAGGCCGAACAGGCCGTGCGCGATCCAGGCATCGCCCCAGTCGGCATCGCCGCTCTGCGCCAGCGCCGGCAGCAGCAGGGTGTAGGCCCAGACCACCGCACCGGCGAGCACGCCCGCGAACGCGCCCGCGCGGCTGGCGCCGCGCCAGTACAGGCCGCCGATCAGCGCCGGCGCGAACTGCGCGACCGCGGCGAAGGCGAGCAGGCCGTGCTGGGCGAGGCTGTCGCCCGCGGCGGCGGCGACGCGGTGATAGGCGTAGGCGAGCAGCGCGAGCAGCAGGATCGTGATCCGGCGCACCCACAGCACCTGGCGGTCGATGCCGCCGCGTTCGGCCAGCGCGCGGTTGCGCAGCAGCAGCGGCATCACCAGATCGTTGCTGACCATGGTCGCGAGCGCGACGCTGGCGACGATCACCATGCCGGTGGCGGCCGAGAACCCGCCGATGTAGGCGATCAGCGCCAGCGTTTCCTGCTCCAGCGCGAGCGGCAGCGCGAGCACGTAGGTGTCGGGCGAGGCGCCGCTGCCGGCCAGCAGCGCCTGCCCGGCGAGCGTGATCGGCACGACGAACACGCTGAACAGCACCAGATACCCGCCGAACAGCCAGCGCGCGGGGCGGATGTCGGCGGGGTCCTGGCATTCGACCACCGCGACGTGGAACTGGCGCGGCAGGCAGACGATCGCGGTGAACGCGATCAGGGTCTGGGCGACGAAGCCGGTCGGCAGCCCGGGCGCGGTCACCGCCTGCCCCGCTTCGAGGATGCGTGCGCCGAGCCCGCCGGCGCCGGGCAGATGGACCAGCGCGAGCACACCGATCGCGATGAACGCGAGCAGTTTGACCAGCGATTCCAGCGCGACCGCGAACACCATGCCGCGGTGATGTTCGGTGGCGTCGATCTGGCGGGTGCCGAACAGGATCGCGAACACCGCCAGCAGCAGCGCCACGTACAGCGCGGGATCGCCGATCAGCGCCTCGTCGCTGCCCGGCGCCAGCACTTCCACGCTCATCGCCACCGCCTTGAACTGCAGCGCGACGTAGGGCACCGCCGCGACCAGCGCGACCGCCGCGACCAGCGCGGCCAGCCCCGGCGCGCGGCCGTAGCGCGAGGACAGGAAATCGGCGATCGACACGATCCGGTGTTCGCCGGAGATCAGCACCAGGCGTTCGAGGATGCGCCAGCCGAACAGCAGCAGCAGCAGCGGGCCCAGATAGATCGGCAGGAAGCCCAGTCCGGTGCGCGCGGCGGTGCCGACCGCGCCGTAGAACGTCCACGAGGAGCAGTACACCGCCAGCGCCAGGGCGTACACCGCCGGCCGCAGCCAGCGCCAGCGCGGCGCGATCGCGCGGACATCGCCGAGATAGGCGACCGCGAACAGCAGGCCGACATAGCCCAGCGAGACCAGCAGCAATACCCAACCCGCGATCATGCGCACCCTCGGCCGGAGCGGTCCGCGGAGTGTACGACGACGGGCTGGCGCCGCCGTCTGCGACCAAGGTCGAAGAGACCGGGGCGGAATGACCTTCGCTGTGCACGCCCCAAACAAAACACCCGCCTTGCGGCGGGTGCTTTGGAAGCTGGACCCCCGCTTCCGCGGGGATGATCTTCGCTACGCGGTGACTGAAACAACAAACCCGCCTTTCGGCGGGTTTGTTGGAAGCTGGATCCCCGCCTTCGCGGGGATGACCTTCGCTACGCGAAGGTCACTTGATCTTGCCTTCCTTGTACATCACGTGCTTGCGGACGACGGGGTCGTACTTCTTGACCTCCATCTTGGCCGGCGTGTTCTTCTTGTTCTTGTCCGTGGTGTAGAAGTGGCCGGTGCCGGCCGAGGAGATCAGGCGGATCTTGTCGCGCTTGGAAGCCATGGTGGATTACTCCTCAGATCTTTTCGCCGCGGGCGCGGAGCTCGGCGAGCACGGCGTCGATGCCGTTCTTGTCGATGGTGCGCAGGGCCTTGGTGGAAACGCGCAGCTTCACCCAGCGGTTCTCGGAAGCGACCCAGAAGCGGCGCTCGTGGAGATTGGGCAGGAAACGGCGGCGGGTCTTGTTGTTCGCGTGCGACACGTTGTTGCCGGTCGCGACGCGCTTGCCGGTGACTTGGCATTCGCGGGACATACGTACCTCGATCGATAAGAACGCACTCGCGTGCGATCTGCGGATACCTCCCGTGGCCCGGGAGATGGCGGCCCCGACGCGGCCGGTGAGGGACGCGCCACGCGATGCGGGATGGGGGTCGCGGCGACTGGCGGGCGGAATCGCGTTCCGGTCCTCCGGGCGATGCGGGCATCGTTCCGGGCGCAGCGAGCCGCGCATTATGCCGACTTTCCCCTGTCCGGGCAAACACTTGGACGCTTTCCTGCGGGAAATCCCGCAGGAATTCGCAGGCCGCCCGCGGCGAGGCCGGCACCGGCGCCAATCTCCGCCCCGTATGAGACGGCAACTCGGCCCGGCTGGGCGAGAATAGCGCCCGCCCTCCGACCCGACCGAGCGCCCATGAGCCAGACCGTCTCGCTGACCCGCCATCTGATCGAGGAGCAGCGCCTCGGCCACATTTCCGCCGACCTGCGGCTGCTGATCGAGGTCGTCGCCCGCGCCTGCAAGGGCATCTCGGTCGCGGTCGGCAAGGGCGCCCTGGGCGGGGTGCTGGGCGATGCAGGAACGGGCAACGTGCAGGGCGAGGCGCAGAAGAAGCTGGACGTGCTCAGCAACGAGATCCTGCTGGAGGCCAACGCCTGGGGCGGCCATCTCGCCGCCTGCGCCTCCGAGGAGATGGACCACTGCCAGCCGATCCCGGACCGCTACCCGCGCGGCAACTATCTGCTGCTGTTCGATCCCCTCGACGGCAGCAGCAACATCGACGTGAACGTCAGCGTCGGCACGATCTTCTCGGTGCTGCGCTGCCCCGACGATGTGCCCGAAGTCCGCGACGAACATTTCCTGCAGCCCGGCAGCGGACAGGTCGCCGCCGGCTACTGCATCTACGGGCCGAGCACGATGCTGGTGCTGACCATCGGCCACGGCACCCACGCCTTCACCCTCGATCGCGAGGCCGGCTCGTTCCTGATGACCCGGCGCGACATCCGGATTCCGGAACAGACGAAGGAATTCGCGATCAA
>JBIJBH010000508.1:0-2693 GCA_044345315.1 Lysobacteraceae bacterium | reverse complement strand
TTGCGCACCGGCGAATTCGGCAGATAGCCGTAGAGGCGTTCGAGCAGGCGCGGGCGGAACCGCGAGTCCGGCTGCCGCGCCCAGAACCTGCGCACCTTGGCTTCCTTGAACAGATCGTAGCCGCCGAACACCTCGTCCGCACCTTCGCCGGTCAGCACCACCTTGTAGCCATGCGCGCGCACGCTGCCGGCCAGCAGCATCAGCGGCACCGGCGCGGTGCGAAGCACCGGCGTTTCGGTGTGCCGGATCAGACGCGGAAACGCCTCGCCGATGTCGCGGCGGGTGCAGCGCAGGGTGGTGTGCTCGGTGCGCAGATGCCGCACCATCGCCTGCTGGTGTTCGCTCTCGTCGAATTCGCCGTCCTCGAACGCCACCGAGAACGTGCGCACCGGGGTGTCGGTGAAACCGCGGATCATCGCGACGATGCCGGAGGAATCGAGTCCGCCGCTGAGATAGGCGCCGACCGGCACGTCCGCGCGCAGTTGCAGGCGGACCGCGTCGATCAGCAGCGCGCGCAGCTCGGCGGTCGCGTCCTCGACGCTCTGCGGGTAGCGCGACGGCGCGGTGTCGGCGGCGTCGGGGAAAGTCCAGTCCCAGTAGCGGCGCAGGGTCTCGCGACCGTCCTGCTCGCGCACCAGCAGATGCCCGGGCGGCAGGCTTTCGACCGCTCGATACGCACTGTGCGGTTCGATCGGCGACCAGGTCGCGAACGTCTCGGCCAGGCCGCGCGGATCGAGTTCGGCCAGCTGCGGCAGCGCCGCGAACAGCGCCTTCGCTTCGGAGCCGAACCACAGTCGGTCGGCGGCGCGGGCCAGATACAGCGGACGGATGCCGGCGCGGTCGCGCGCCAGCACCAGCCGCCGCCGTTCCGCGTCCCACAGCGCGATCGCGAACTGGCCGTTGAGCGATTCGACGAAGCGGTCGCCGTCGCGATCGTACAGATGCACG
The DNA here is from genome assembly GCA_044345315.1 of Lysobacteraceae bacterium. Lineage (GTDB taxonomy): Bacteria > Pseudomonadota > Gammaproteobacteria > Xanthomonadales > Xanthomonadaceae > Lysobacter_I. The sequence goes on along the minus strand of JBIJBH010000508.1, from coordinate 1,745 downwards.
ATCACTTCGGTGTCGGACTGCGTGTAGAACGTGCGGCCCTCGGCTTCGAGCTCGCGGCGCAGTTCGACGTAGTTGAAGATCTCGCCGTTGAACACGGTCCAGACCGTGCCGCGCGGATTGCGGATCGGCTGATCGCCGGTGGAGAGGTCGATGATCGACAGCCGCGCGTGGGCGAGACCGATGCCGTCGTCGGCGTGGAAACCGAACCCGTCCGGCCCGCGGTGGGCGAGGGTCGCGATCATCCGCTGCAGCACGGGCCGCGCCGATTCCGCGCGCACGTCCGCTCCGGCGAAGCCTGCGATGCCACACATCCGATCGTTCCCCTGTTCCCGATGCCCCGACCAACTGCGGCCGACAGCGTTTCAACGCAAAAAATGCCGGCGATCAGCCAGCGCGGCCCGCCACCGCCTCGCGGCAGGCGGTGAGCGTGTCCTCGGCGACCGCATCCCAGTCGCGCGAGAAGCGCCGCGCCAGAGCGGATGCGTCCCAGCTGCGATCCAGTACGTCGGCGAGCCCTGCGGCCAGCGCTGCAGGATCACGCACCGGCACCAGCACGCCGCAGTCGGCATCGACCACTTCCGGAATGCCGCCGACCGGCGTCGCCACCACCGGCCGGCCGCAGGCCAGGGCCTCGACCAGCACGTTGGGATGGCCTTCGGAATAGCTCGGCAGCGTGACCAGATCCGCGGCCGCCATCCAGCGCGCGACCTCCTGCGGCCCGAGCGCGCCGGGCAGCGCGACGCGCAGCGACTGATCGGCCGCGAGGCGGCCCTCCAGCTCGGCGCGCATCGGCCCGTCGCCGATCAGCGCCAGCCGCAGTCGCGGCCGGTGCGGCGCCAGCATCGCGGCGGCATCGAGCAGTTCGCGCAGGCCTTTTTCCGGCACCAACCGGCCGACATAGACCACCAGCTCGGCCTCGGCATCGACGCCCAGCCCCGCGCGCGCGGTCGTGCGCGGCTGCGGATGGAAGATCGACGCATCGCAGCCGTTCGGGATCGCGCGGATCCGCGCCGGATCGGCGCCGTAGTCGCGCACCGCGACCCGGCCCAGATCCTCGCTCACCACCAGGATGCGCTGCGCCGCGTGCAGCACCGGACGGGTCAGGCGTTGACTGATCGCGTCGCGCACGCGCAGATCGGAGCCGCGCGCGCCGACCACCAGCGGCACGCCGGCGCGCTGCGCGGCGCGCATCGCGCCGTAGGCGTCGGGATACAGCCAATACGACAGCACCACGTCGGGCGCGAACTCGCGCAGCGGTGCGTGCAGGGTGCGCGCGCACAGCCAGCCGTTGAAGGGACGGCTGAGCGCGGGCAGCGCGGGATATTCGACATAGCGGACATCGCAGCCCGGCACCGCATGCGCCGGATCCGCGGCGCGGAACAGATAGCTGCGCGGCCGCGCCCAGCGCGGATAGCGGGCGACCGGACTGATCACGCGCACCTCGGCGCGACGCGAGAGCGCGCGCACGGTCTGCAGGATCGGCCGGCCGCGGTTGGGTTCCCCGGCGATCGGGAACTGCGAGGTGACGACGAGAATCCGCATGCGCCGACTCAGCTCCGCGCGTCGCCGCGATCGCAGGCGCGGCGACGGCCCGGGGCCCTGTCCTGCGTGCCGCCGGAAATTCGTTGATAATGCGGTGTTTTCATGCAGGGGTCGGGGAGTGGAATCGACGGAAGCCGCGCGGGTCGACAGCGGTTACAGGCCGCGCGTCGCCGAGCTCGATGCCCTGCGCGGGCTGGCCGCGC
>JBIJBH010000086.1:0-10317 GCA_044345315.1 Lysobacteraceae bacterium | reverse complement strand
TCATCTGCTTCACGCGGGTCTGCACGGCAAGGTATTCGAGGATGCGTTCCTTGACCTTCTCCAGGCCGTAGTGATCGGCATCCAGCGTGTCCTGCGCGACCTTGAGGTCCTTGCGGACCTTGGTGCGCTTCTTCCACGGCACGCCGAGCAGCCAGTCCAGATAATTGCGCACCACCGCGGCCTCGGCCGACATCGGCGACATCTGCTTGAGCTTGTTGAGCTCCGATTTGGCCTTGGTCTCGACCGGCTTGGGCATGCCGGCCTCGGCGATCCGCCGCGCCATCTCCTCGATGTCGTTCGGCGCGTCGTCCAGTTCGCCCAGCTCCTTCTGGATCGCCTTCATCTGCTCGTTGAGGTAGTACTCGCGCTGGCTCTTCTCCATCTGCGACTTCACGCGACCGCGGATGCGCTTCTCGAGCTGCTGCACGTCGATCTCGCCGTCGATCAGCCCGACCAGCAGTTCCAGGCGCTCGCCGACCTCGACCGTCTCCAGCAGGCGCTGTTTCTCGGCCAGACGCACGCCCAGATGCGCGGCGATGGTGTCGGACAGCTTGGCCGGATCGTCGATTCCGGAGAGGGTCTGCATCAGCTCCGGCGGCAATTTGCGGTTGGTCTTGATGTACTGCTCGAACAGGCCCATCAGCGAGCGCACCACCGCCTCGATCTCGCGCGGATCGCGCGCCTGGGCGGGGTCGTAGGCATCGGCGCGACCGGCGAGTGCGCCATCGGCCTCGGCCACGTCCTTCAGACGCACGCGCGACACGCCTTCGACCAGCACCTTGATGGTGCCGTCGGGCAGCTTGAGCAGTTGCAGGACCTGGGCCAGGGTGCCGATCTCGTACAGATCGGCGGCGCCCGGGTCGTCGGTCTCGGGAGATTTCTGCGCGACCAGCAGGATGCGCTTGTCGCGATCCATCGCGAGGTCGAGGGCGCGGATCGATTTCTCGCGGCCGACGAACAGGGGAATCACCATGCTCGGAAACACCACCACGTCGCGCAGCGGCAGCACGGGCAATGTCTCGGGGGCGCTGACGATGGATTCGGTCATGACGGACTCCGGATGCGGGGGAGGCCGCCGCGGATACGACAGCCGATGGCCACGTTATGGGGCCGTCCGCGGCGGGATGCAAGCGCGAGCCGCCGGACGGAGCGCACGGCCTCGGAGCGGAGTCGGCGACGCACCGCGCGGACGCACGGCGCGGAAACGAAACGGGCACCCCGCGCGGCGGTTGCGCCCGGGATGCCCGTCGTGAGCCGGCAGGGCCGGCTTATTCGGCGGACGCGACCTTGTTCGGCGGCGTCTGATAGATCAGATACGGCTCGGACTTGTGTTCGATCACCGATTCGTCGACCACCACCTTGCTGACGTTCTCCAGCGACGGCAGTTCGTACATCGTGTCGAGCAGCACCGATTCGACGATCGTGCGCAGGCCGCGCGCGCCGGTCTTGCGCTTGAGCGCCTTGCGCGCGATCGCGGCGAGCGCATCGGCGCGGAACTCGAGCTCCACGCCCTCCATCTCGAACAGCTTGCGGAACTGCTTGCTGATCGCGTTGCGCGGTTCGGTGAGGATCTTGACCAGTGCGGCCTCGTCGAGCTCCTCCAGGGTCGCGACCACCGGCAGGCGGCCGACGAATTCGGGAATCAGACCGAACTTGATCAGGTCCTCGGGCTCGACGTCGAACAGCACCTTGCTGACGTCGGCCTTGCGCTCGGCGCTCTTGAGCTTGGCGCCGAAGCCGATGCCGCCGGCCTCGGTGCTGCGCTGCTGGATGATCTTGTCCAGGCCGGCGAACGCGCCGCCGACGATGAACAGGATGTTGCGGGTGTCGACCTGCAGGAATTCCTGCTGCGGATGCTTGCGCCCGCCCTGCGGCGGCACGCTGGCGACGGTGCCCTCGATCAGCTTGAGCAGCGCCTGCTGCACGCCTTCGCCGGACACGTCGCGGGTGATCGACGGGTTCTCGCTCTTGCGCGAGATCTTGTCGATCTCGTCGATGTAGACGATGCCCTGCTGCGCCTTCTCGACGTCGTAGTCGCACTTCTGCAGCAGCTTCTGGATGATGTTCTCGACGTCTTCGCCCACGTAACCGGCTTCGGTCAGTGTGGTGGCGTCGGCGATTGTGAACGGCACGTTGAGCAGACGGGCCAGGGTCTCGGCGAGCAGGGTCTTGCCCGAGCCGGTGGGACCGATCAGCAGGATGTTCGACTTCGCCAGTTCGATGTCGTCGTTCTTCTGCCGGCTCTCGATCCGCTTGTAGTGGTTGTAGACCGCCACCGCGAGGGTCTTCTTGGCCCGCGACTGGCCGATCACGTACTGGTCGAGGACTTCGAGGATCTCGCGCGGCTTGGGCCGGTGGCTGCGGGTGGCCTGGGCCTTCTCCTCCAGCTCCTCGCGGATGATGTCGTTGCACAGCTCGACGCATTCATCGCAGATGAACACGCTCGGGCCCGCGATCAGCTTGCGGACCTCATGCTGGCTTTTCCCGCAGAACGAGCAATAGAGGATCTTGTTGCTGTCGCCACTGCGGCCTTGCCGGTCGTCGCTCATGCTGCTTTCGTTACCTGACGCTGGTGGAGGGAGGATAGCATTCGGGCTCCCGGCCGCAAGCGGGTCGCGGCGGGAATCCGAAGAACTCTGAAAATCAGTGACTTACGACGCCTGAATGGATTCTTCGGGGCGACGTTCGAGGACGTGGTCGATCAGACCGTAGTCGCGGGCGGCCTCGGCGCTGAGGAAGCGGTCACGCTCCATGTCGCGCTGGATCTGGTCGATCGGCTGGCCGGTATGACGCGAGTACAGCTCGTTCAGGCGCTGCCGCAGGTACAGGATTTCGCGGGCCTGGATCTCGATGTCGGTCGCCTGACCCTGCGCGCCGCCGGACGGCTGGTGGATCATCACCCGCGAATTGGGCAGCGCGTAGCGTTTGCCCTTGGCGCCGGCCATCAGCAGCATCGAACCGGCGCTGCAGGCCTGACCGACGCAGATCGTCGACACGTCCGGCTTGATGAACTGCATGGTGTCGTAGATCGCCAGTCCGGCGGTGACGATGCCGCCCGGCGAGTTGATGTACAGGCTGATGTCCTTCTCGGGATTCTCGGCTTCGAGAAAGAGCATCTGCGCCACGATCACGTTGGCGACGTGGTCGTCGATGCCGCCGACGAGGAAGATCACCCGCTCCTTGAGCAGCCGGGAATAGATGTCGTAGGCGCGCTCGCCGCGGCTGGTCTGTTCGACCACCATCGGGACGAGGTTGAGGGCTTTCGTGTCGAGGCTGTTCATCCGTCGCGGAACCTGTCGTGGGGGCGGGCCGCGGCGTGCGCGGCCCCGATGTGGGGAGCCCGCAGATTACTGCGGGGCGATCGCTTCCTGGAAGCTGAGCGGCTTGTCGGTGTGCGCGGCGCGCTCGGCGATCCAGTCGATGACCTGCTCTTCCATCACGCGATTCTGCAGGCCGGCCATGAGCTGGCGGTCGTTGCGGTACAAATCAATGACCTGCTGCGGCTCCTCGTAGGTGGAAGCGATGAGACGGAGCGTTTCGTTCAGACGGCGCGGGTCGAGCGACAGCTCGTTGCGGCGGGCGATCTCGCCGACCAGCAGCGCGACGGTCACGCGCTTGCGCGCGGCATCGAGGAATTCGCGCCAGGCATCGGCCGGCGGATCGAGCTGGCGCCCCTGGCGACGGGCCTGCTCGACGGTCTGGGCCAGCATCGCGCGGGCCTCGTTCTCGACCACCCGCGGCGGCATCTCGACGTGGGCGTAGGCGGCGATCAGCTGCTCGCCGACTTCGCGGCGCAGGCGGCTCATCAGCGCGCCCTTGAGCTCGCGCTCGAGGTTGGTGCGGATCTCGGCGCGGAACTGGGGCTGTTCGCCGGACTTCACGCCGAAGCTGCGGATGAAGTCGGCATCGACCTCGGGCAGCGAAGGCTCGGAAATCGCCTCGACCTTGACGTGGACCTCGGCCTGCTTGCCCGCCAGCTGCGGCACGCGCCAGTCGGCGGGGAAGCTCACGGTCAGACTCTTCTCCTCGCCGGCGCTCATGCCGACCAGGGCGTTCTCGATCTCGGCGAACATCGCGCCCGAACCGATCATGGTCACGCCGCGCTCTGCGCCTTCGGCCGGCAGGCGCTCGCCGTCGATCAGCGACCAGGTTTCCAGATCGACCGCGTCGCCGGCCTGCGCCGGGCGATTGACCAGGGTCCAGCTGCGGCGCTGCAGGCGCAGGTTCTCGATCATGCGATCGATATCGTCCTCGGTGACATCGGCGGTGTTGCGGACGACCTGCAGGGTGGTCACATCGATCTCGCCGAAGTCCGGCACGATCTCGAAGGTGGCGACGTAGGCCAGTTCGCCTTCGCCGGCGTCCTCGGCCGGTTCGATCATCGGATTGCCGGCCAGACGCAGCGCGTTCTCGCGCACGGCCTGGTCGAAGCCCTGCTGCAGCAGTTCGTCGACCACCTCGCCGCGGACCTGCGCGCCGTAGCGCTGCTCGATCACCTTGGGCGGCACCTTGCCCGGACGGAAGCCCTTGATCTGGGCGCTGCGGGCGATCTCGCGCAGGCGACCGCCGATCCGGCTCTCGACGTGTTCGGTCGGCACGCGCAGGGTCATGCGGCGTTCGAGGTTGCCCACGGATTCGACTGAAACTTGCATTGCTGGCGACTCCTGCGGCCGCGGCATCGTGCCCGACCGGATGTTGAAGGGATGAATTTGGAAAACCGGAGGCTGGGCAGCCGCGGCGGCCGTCGGGCGCGCCCATGGCGGACCACCCCAGCGGAACGCGATAGTTTGGCCGATAACGGCGCCTGCCGCCAGTTTCCGGGGGCTGCGGCCGGATGGAAGGGGCCTCGGGCGGGCGCCACGAAGGGACGGGGCGGGAGCAGCCCCCTCCGCTGCGAATCGTCGGCCTCGCGCGAACCGCTCATCACTCCGGGGTTTCGCCTCGCGATCGCTCGCTTGAGGTAGAAGCCCGCGCTTCAGGGCCCTCGCTCGCTACGGCTCGTTCATCCACGCCGCAGCGGTATTGGCGCTGCGGCGTGGTGCGAGAGGGGGGACTCGAACCCCCACGCCTTGCGGCGGCAAGACCTAAACCTGCTGCGTCTACCGATTCCGCCACTCTCGCGCCGGGACCCGCGGCCGGCAACCGGGGGCCGAAAAGCACGACGCCCGGCATTGCCGGGCGTCGCTGGAACTGGTGGGCCGTCAAGGATTCGAACCTTGGACCTATTGATTAAGAGTCAACTGCTCTACCAACTGAGCTAACGGCCCGATTTGCAAAGGATAACGCATCGCACGCGGGTCCGACAACCGTCCGCGGGCCACAGCGCCGAAATCGCAGGGAGATCCGCGAATCCATCGATGGGTGGGGTGGCTGAGGGGATTCGAACCCCCGACAACCGGAATCACAATCCGGTACTCTAACCAACTGAGCTACAGCCACCATTGAAACGTCGCGGGAAACCGTCCGGCCCCCCGCTGCCGGTCGTCCTGCCGGCCTTGAAACCTCGACCTCATGGCGCGCCCGGCAGGACTCGAACCTGCAACCACCGGCTTAGAAGGCCGGTGCTCTATCCGGTTGAGCTACGGGCGCGTGAGCGCATGATAGCCGGGCGGACGGAGCGGAACATACCGGCTGGAACCTGGCCGACGGGAGCCGGGGGTGGTCGGGGTAGAGGGATTCGAACCCCCGACATCCTGCTCCCAAAGCAGGCGCGCTACCAGACTGCGCTATACCCCGCCGATGAGGGCGACCGGGCGTGAACGCGTCCAGCCCGAGCCGGCCGGCTATTCTCCGAGCCGACGGGCGCGCTGTCAACGCGCACAATGCCGCCCGGCGACGGTATGCTTGCGGTCCGCGACACCTTCAAAACCGAATGCTCTCCAAGGAGACACCATGCGCAGCGGCAATCCCGTCCTCAAGGACTCCACCTTCCTCGATCTGAGCACCGGCGCCGTCTATCCCGGCAGCGCCAATGCGATGACCATCAACGGCACGGTCAACAAGACCGCCTTCCTCCTGCTGCTGACCGTGCTGACCTCGGCCTTCGCCTGGTCGCAGACGATGATCGACTCGCCCGAAGGCCCGGTGGTCGCGCCCGGCGCGATGCTGTACCTGATCGGCGGCGCCATCGGCGGCTTCGTCCTCGCCCTCGTCACTGCGTTCAAGAAGGAATGGTCGCCGGTCACCGCGCCGCTCTACGCGCTGGTGGAAGGCTTCTTCCTCGGTTCGATCTCGGCGATCTACAACGCCCAGTTCGAAGGCATCGTGCTGCAGGCGGTGATGCTGACCTTCGGCACCCTGTTCGCCCTGCTGTTCGCCTACCGCACGGGCCTGATCAAGGCGACCGAGAACTTCAAGCTCGGCGTAGCCGCGGCCACCGGCGGCATCTTCCTGATCTATCTGGCCACGATCGTGCTGGGCCTGTTCGGGATCAACATTCCCTACATCCACGAGTCCGGCATCATCGGCATCGGTTTCAGCCTGTTCGTGATCGTGATCGCGGCGCTGAACCTGGTGCTCGACTTCGACTTCATCGAAAGCGGCGTCGAAGCCGGCGCGCCGAAGTACATGGAGTGGTACGGCGCCTTCGGCCTGATGGTCACCCTGGTGTGGCTCTACATCGAGTTCCTGCGCCTGCTGGCGAAGCTGCGCGGCGACTGAATCGCGAAGCTTCGAGTCGTGGAACGAAAAAGGGCGCCTCACGGCGCCCTTTTTCATGTCCGGCTGCCGGCGATCAGAGCCGCGAAGCGATCGCCTGGGCGAAGGACATCGTGTTGCCCTGCCCGCCAAGGTCGGGAGTCAGCGAATCCTTGGCTTCCAGGGTCGCGACGATCGCGTTGCGCAGGCGGGTGGCGTTGTCGGGCTGACCGATGTGGTCGAGCATCTGGCCGACCGCGAGCAGCAGCGCGCAGGGATTGGCGAGACCTTTTCCGGCGATGTCCGGGGCCGAACCGTGCACGGCCTCGAAGATCGCGGCCTCGGTGCCGATGTTGGCGCCCGGGGCCAGGCCCAGGCCGCCGACCAGGCCGGCGCAGAGGTCGGAAATGATGTCGCCGAACAGGTTGGTGGTGACGATGATGTCGAACTGCTCCGGACGCATCACCAGCTGCATGCAGGTGTTGTCCACGATCATCTCGTTGCACTGGATGTCCGGATATTCGGCGGCGACCACGCGCGCGGTCTTGAGGAACAGGCCGGAGGTCGATTTCAGGATGTTGGCCTTGTGGACCACCGTGACCTTTTTCCGGCCCGTGCTGCGGGCCAGCTCGAAGGCGTAGCGGACGATACGCTCGGAGCCGCGGCGGGTGATCTTCTGGGTCAGGACCGCGGTCTCGCCGTCCTCCGACAGGGCCTGACCCTCGCCGATGTAGGCGCCTTCGGTGTTCTCGCGGACGGTGATCAGGTCGACGCCGCTGGGGAAGCGCGATTTGGTGTTCGGGAACGACTTCGCCGGGCGCACGTTGGCGTACAGGTCGAAGCGCTTGCGCAGCTCGACGTTGATCGAACTGAAGCCCTCGCCCACCGGCGTGGTCAGCGGGCTCTTGAGCGCGATCCGGTTGCGGCGGATCGAGTCCAGCGTCGCCTGCGGCAGCAGTTCGCCGTGCTTCTCCAGCGCGACCAGGCCGGCGTCGGCTTCTTCGTAGGCCAGGCCGGCGTTCATCGCGTCGAGCACGAACAGGGCGGCCTCCATGATTTCGGGGCCGATGCCATCGCCGCGGATGACGGTGATCGTTTGGGTCATGGGGTCACTTCCAGGCAGGCCCGACGCAGCGGCGCGGGCCGAAATATTGAGGTTCGAAAATCGGGTGCGGGATCGAAAGGCGCTACGTGGACGCCGCCGGGTCGTCCCGATGGACGAACCGGCGCGCGAATGCCGCGAATTATGCCGGAAGTGCGTTGATCATGCAGGAAAAACCGCTCAGACCATGGTCGAACGACCGGGCGGCGGCCCGGGCCGGCGGGTTCAGCCGTGATCGTGCGCGGGCGCCGCCGCGGCTTCGCCCTGCTCCAGACGATCGAGGAAATCGACCGCGCGCCGCAGGTGCGGGATCACGATCGAACCGCCGACCACCAGACCGACCGAGAAGGCTTCGAACATCTCGTCGCGGTTCACGCCGGCCTCACGGCATTGCGCTACGTGGTAGCTGATGCAGTCGTCGCAGCGGAGGACCAGCGAGGCGACCAGACCGAGCAGTTCCTTGGTCTTCACGTCGAGCGCGCCGGGCTGGTAGGTCTGGGTGTCCAGCGCGAAGAATCGGCGCACGACCTGGTTGGGCTCGGCCAGGATGCGCTCGTTCATGCGCTTGCGGAAGGCGGTGAACTCGGCGACCCGGTCCTTCTCGCTGCCGGCACCGCTCATGCGCCTTCCCCGGCGAGCAGGGGCTCGAACTTGCCGGCGCGGTGCAGCGCCATCATGTCGTCGAAACCGCCGACGTGGACCTCGCCGACGAAGATCTGCGGCACGCTGGTGCGGCCGCTGCGGGCGATCATCCGCTCGCGCTCCGCCGGATCGGTGTCCACCCGGACTTCCGCCCAGTCCAGGCCCTTGCTCTTGAGGAAATTCTTGGCGGCGACGCAGTATGGGCAGATCGCGGTGGTGTACATCGTGATCTGCGGTGAGGACGGGGTGTTCAAGACGCTCTCCTGAGGGCGCCGGGCGCCGGACGGACGGGAATGAGGCGCAGATGATGGGGGGCTGCTCCCGGCTTTTCCAGCCGCCGCCGTCGCCGCACCGGCAACACTGCGGTCCACGGAACATCGCGGCGCGGCTGCGGTCGAAGCCCCAGACCGCCGTCATCGCCGCCGCCACCTTAACCGCAGATTCACGCCCCCGACGGCCGCAGGCGTCATGCTCTGCGCACTCGCTTCCGGACATTCCCCATGCGCCTGACGGCCCTGCTCGCCGCCTTCACCTTCTCCATCGCCGCGGCCGTCGCGCCGGCCCAGGACAGCCGACTGCCCGACATCGGCTCCTCGGCCAACGAACTGCTCAATCCGGCCAAGCAGGAAGAATACGGCCGGATGCTGCTGGCCCAGCTGCGCCACTACGGCTACATCCTCGACGACCCGCTCATCGACGGCTGGCTGCAGTCGGTCGGTCACCGCCTCGCCGCCGCCAGCGACAAGCCGCAGCAGCCGTTCACCTTCTTCATGCTCAAGGATCGCGCGTTCAACGCGTTCGCGACCCTCGGCGGCTACATCGGCACCAATGCCGGCCTGGTGCTGGCGGCGGAGAGCGAGGACGAGGTCGCCGGCGTGCTCGCGCACGAGGTCGCGCACGTCACCCAGACCCACGTGCTGCGCAGCGTCGAGCGCGCGCAGAAGGACAGCGTGCCGATCCTGCTGGCGATGCTGGGCGCGATCGCGCTCGCCCAGTCCTCCGGCGGCAATTCCTCGGACGACGCCTCGATGGCGGCGCTGGCCTCGGCGCAGGCGCTGATGCAGCAGCGCCAGATCGATTACACGCGCTCCAACGAATCCGAAGCCGACCGGATCGGCATTCAGACCCTGGTCCGCGCCGGATACGACCCGCAGGCGATGGTCAGCATGTTCGGGCGCATGCAGACGATCTCGCGGGTCAATCAGGGCGGCGAACGCGAGCGAGCTCCGGATTATCTGCGCACGCATCCGGTCACGACGATCCGGGTCAGCGAGGCGCGGGCGCGGGCCGAGGAACTGGCGAACAGGCCGCGCGACTTCGACACCGGCGCCGGTCCCGCCGGCGAAAACCCGCTGCTGCCGCCCGGCCTGCGCATCGGCGCATCGGCGCCGCGCAACGACAACGTCCAGTTCGGCTGGGCGCGCGAACGCATCCGCGTGTTCAGCGCCAACACCGCCGCCGAAGCGGTGCGCGAGTACGAAGGGATGCGCCGGAAGGCGCCGCTGACCGATGCGCAGCGTTACGGCCTGGCCATCGCCCATCACCGCAACGGCGAATTCGCCGCGTCCGCGCGCGAGCTGCAGCCGCTGCTGGCGAAATTCCCGGCGGATCCCTGGATCGTGATCGCGATGGCGGAGAGCGATGCGGCGCAAGGCCGTTTCGCCGAAGCCGATACGCGGATGGAATCGCTGCTCGCGCGGATGCCGCAGCACCGCGCCGCGAGCCTGAGCTTCGCCCGCATGCTCGCCGAACGCAACGACGCCGAAGCCGGCCGGCGCGCGCAGACCGTGCTGCGGCCGCTGCTGGTGTCGGCCAAGGAGGACCCGGTCTTCCAGCAGATCTTCGCCCGCGCCAGCGAAGTCGCCGGCGACCCGATCCGCGCCGGCGAAGCCTATGCCGAAGCCGAATTCCTCAACGGCCGCCCCGAGCGCGCGCTG
>JBIJBH010000507.1:0-2705 GCA_044345315.1 Lysobacteraceae bacterium | reverse complement strand
CCTTGTTGCCGGTGGTGGTGACGTAGATGTCGGCGACGCCGAGGGTGTCCTCGATGGTCTTGACCTCGAAACCTTCCATCGCCGCCTGCAGGGCGCAGATCGGGTCGATCTCGGTGACCACGACGCGGCAGCCGTAGGCGCGCAGCGAATGCGCCGAACCCTTGCCGACGTCGCCGTAGCCGCAGACGACCGCGACCTTGCCGGCCAGCATCACGTCCATCGCGCGCTTGAGGCCGTCGGCCAGCGATTCGCGGCAGCCGTAGAGGTTGTCGAACTTCGACTTGGTGACCGAGTCGTTGACGTTGATCGCCGGGATCAGCAGCTTGCCGGCCTCGGCGAGCTGGTACAGGCGATGCACGCCGGTGGTGGTTTCCTCGGACACGCCCTTCCAGTCCTTGACCACGGTGGTCCAGAAGCCGGGGCGCTCCTTGGCGCAGCGCTTCAGCAGGTTCTTGATGACCTGCTCCTCGTGGCTGCCGGAGGGGCTGTTGACCCAGCTGTCGTCGCCCTGTTCCAGCTCGTAGCCCTTGTGGATCAGCAGGGTGACGTCGCCGCCGTCGTCGACGACCAGCTCCGGGCCCTTGCCGCCCGGGAAGGTGATCGCGTCGAGGGTGCAGTCCCAGTACTCCTCCAGGGTTTCGCCCTTCCAGGCGAACACGGGGGTGCCGGTGGCGGCGATCGCGGCCGCGGCGTGGTCCTGGGTCGAGAAGATGTTGCAGGAGGCCCAGCGCACGTCGGCGCCGATGTCCTTGAGGGTCTCGATCAGCACCGCGGTCTGGATGGTCATGTGCAGCGAGCCGGTGACGCGCACGCCCTTGAGCGGCTTGGTCTCGGCGTACTTCTTGCGGATCGACATCAGGCCCGGCATCTCGTGCTCGGCGATCTCGATTTCCTTGCGGCCCCAGTCGGCGAGCGAGATGTCGGCGACCTTGTAATCGTGCAGCGGCTTGACTTGAGCGTTCATGGCGGATGAGTTCCGTTGAGTGCCCCGAAGCGTCGGAGGCAGTGAACGGGCGCCGTTGGAGCGTGGAGACCTCCGCCGAGCCTGATCCCTTGCCGGTCCGGAGTACGGCCTGGCCGGGCTTGCAGCGCCCCTCGGCGGGGAGGGCGCAAAGTATATCGCCTTCTCGCGATGAAGCGATGAATGGGCCTCGGGCGAGGCCGAGGGAGCGATGCCGATCCCATGCCGATCCGCGCTGCGGCAGATGCCGGACCATGAGACAGCTCCGGCGGATACTGGCCCTCCGGATTCAGACCGGCGGCTCGGACAGGAGGAGAACATCATGGCATCCACCCATATCCATCATCTGAAGGACTATCTCGAGCGCGTGGACCGGTTCCCGCAGCGCCCGAACGTCTTGACCATCGGCGACTCCTGGTTCCAGTACCCGCTGCGGTTCTACCCCGACTTGCAGACCCGGCTGAGCCAGGACGGGGTATTCGGGCGCCGGGCCAATTTCCTGGACGACAGTTACCCGGGCCGCGATGCGGGGGACGTCAAGACGATGCTGCGCAGTTGGGACCATGTGGCCCGGTTGCTGCAGGACCGCGGACGACCGTTCGCGCTGTTCCTGCTGTCGCTCGGCGGCAACGACGTGATCGGTCGGGACTTCTCCGATCATCTCACCGACGGCACCGGGCACGACAATGCGCCCTGGCCGTGGTCGGCCGATGTGCCCGACCCGGTGAGACGCTGGCTGAATTTGGGTCAGCTTGCCGCGACTTTCGCGCTGATCGCTGCAAGTTATCAAAAGATCATTGCTCTTCGCGACAAGCGCGCGCCCGACGCGACGATCATCACCCACACCTATGCGGACGTGACCCCGATGGACGCGAAGTACAAGTTCGCCTTCATCAAGACCGGTCCCTGGATCCGCAGGTACACCGGTCCCGCCGGCGTGTCCACGGTCGACGAGAAGCTCCTGGTGCGCTGGCTGCTGGCGAATTTCCATCAGTTGCTGCTGGCGGTCGCGGCGGAGACGCATCGCTTCGTCGTGCTGGACACGCGCCTGGAGCTGCCGGACCCGGCCGAGTGGGACAACGAGATCCATCCGCTCGGGCCGGGCTTCATCCATCTGGCCGACACGTTCTGGGCGCCGGCGATCGAGCAGTTGCTGTAGCGAGCGGTGGTTGTCCCCGGCGCCGGCCGCGTCCCAGCCGTGCATGACCTGTGGCGCATGGCCGCCGGCCCGGTGGCGGCGATGATGCGAGGCTGAACATCGACTCTGCCCGGAGCGCCGCCGTCATGTCCGCAAGGAAATCCGCCCCCCGTCCGCACGCGCTGCGCCGGCTCGCACTGCCGGCGCTGCTGGCCCTGTCCCTGGTCGCGCCGCTCCCGGTCCTCGCCCAGCAGCCGGCCGCCGCGCCCGGGCAGCCCGCCAGCGGCTACCGCGAGCCCGTGGCCGAGTTGAAGGCGATCGTCGACGCGCCGCGTCCGCCGCAGGTCTCGCTGAGCCCGCGCCGCGATCTGATCGCGCTGCAGCAGGTGCCGCCGCTGCCGTCGATCGCGCTGGTCGCGCAGCCCGAACTCAAGCTGGCCGGGCTGCGGCTCAATCCGCGCAGCTATTCGCCCAGCCGATTCTCGTTCGTGACCGATCTGTGGCTGATGGATGTCGCCACCGGCAAGGAAAGCCGCATCGACGGCCTGCCGTCGCCGCTGTCGCTGGCGTCGGTGTCGTGGTCGCCGGACCAGAAATACCTCGCCC
>JBIJBH010000085.1:0-10333 GCA_044345315.1 Lysobacteraceae bacterium | reverse complement strand
AGTCTCTGATTACATGGTTAAAGCTGTTATTCAAGTTGAACGTTGGCATCCCGTTGCTCATGCGCGGCAACTCATGCTGACACATTCATTTTCTTTCCTACCGGTATACATCAATGGGCAATGGAAACTTCTTTCCGAACTTTCTATAGCTAGATTTCTGCCACATTCGTTGAGCAGAACTGAACGCGAGAAACGCCTAGGCACATCGATCGAAGATGCTGCGGCAGATGTGGCGTGCCTATGCTTACTAGACGCATCGAAAGTCAAAGCAGATTCGGATGTCGACAGTCTTCTGACTCCATCAGGCGACACTACCGCACCAAGCCTATGGCTTGTCCCGGACGAGAATCGGCCTGAGGTTCTGCTTGGCATCCTCACGCCCTTCGAGCTGATGTAACTCCAATCACCCGTAGCACATCCGTGCTACAGTGCCGTCCGACCCGTCCCGGAGGCCGCCCATGCCGACGCCCACCACCACCATCCGCATTCCCGAGGAGCTGAAGGCCCGGCTGGCCCGGCTGGCCGAGCTGGAAGGCAGCTCGACCCACAGCCTGATCCTCGATGCCATCGCCGAAAAGGCGGATGCGCTGGAGCGCCGGCAGGCCTTCCACGAGGAGGCGCGGCAGCGGCACGAGCACTTCCTCGCGACCGGAGAGGGCATCCCGTGGGAGGAGATGCGCGACTATCTCCTTCGCCGTGCGCAGGGCGAAGACGTCGCGGCCCCGGTCGCTCGTCGTATCGACAAGTGACACATGACGAAGGTCGTCATCGCCGCGCAAGTCGATCGCGACTTCGAACGGATCTTTACCCACCTTTCGGCGCACGGCGCCTCGGACCCCATCGGCAGGATCGCGGAGATCGTGGCGGCGGTGGACGTCCTGGCGAGCAATCCCCGGATCGGTCGCCAGATGGACGGGGAACGACGCGAACTGGTGATCGGACGGGATCGTCACGGCTACCTCGCGCTTTACGCCTACGATCCGTTCAGGGATGAAGTGGTGATCCTCGCCATCCGATCGCAGAAAGAATCCGGATATCACACCCCATGACCACACCCCATCTCTCCGTCGTCGTTCCCGTCTTCAACGAACGCGACAACGTCGGGCCGCTGATCGGCGAAATCGTCGCCGCCCTGCGTGGTCTGATCGACTTCGAGATCGTCTACGTCGACGACCACTCGCGCGACGACACCCTCGCCGCGCTGCGGGGGTTGAAGACGACCGTGCCCGAGCTGCGGGTGCTGCATCACGTGACCCAGAGCGGGCAGAGCACCGCGGTGCGCACCGGGGTGAAGGCCGCGCGCGGGGCGTGGATCGCCACCCTCGACGGCGATGGCCAGAACGACCCGGCCGACATCGCGAAGCTGCTCGCGAAACGCGACGCATCCCCGGCCGACGTCAAACTCTTCGCCGGCTGGCGCGTGAACCGCAAGGACACCGGCAGCAAGCGCTGGGCCTCGAAGCTGGCCAACGGCATCCGCAGCCGCATGCTGCGCGATGCGACCCCCGATACCGGCTGCGGAATCAAGCTGTTCGAGCGCGAGGCCTTCCTCGACCTGCCGTATTTCGATCACATGCACCGCTATCTGCCGGCGCTGATGCAGCGCGCGGGCTGGAAGACGATCAGCGTGCCGGTGAATCACCGCCATCGCGCCAGCGGCGTCTCCAAGTACAACAATCTCAACCGCGCCCTGGTCGGTCTGCGCGATCTGCGCGGCGTGGCCTGGCTGATCGTGCGCAGTAAACGCACCGCGGTCGAGGAGGTCTGAGCATGGACTTCATGAACACACCGCTCTCGTGGCTGGAGTGGACCGGCATCCACATGAGCCCGTGGAAGCTGATCGGCCTCACCGGCGCGCTGATGTTCGGCTGCCGCTGGGTGGTGCAGTTCATCGCCAGCCGGCGCGCCGGCAAACCGGTGATCCCGCGGCTGTTCTGGTACATGAGCATCGTCGGCAGCCTGATGACGCTCAGCTACTTCATCTTCTCCTCGAAGCAGGACGCGGTCGGCATCCTGCAGAACCTGTTCCCCGCCTTCACCGCCTGCTACAGCCTCTATCTGGACATCCGCCACCGCGGCTGGGATCGCGACCGCAACACGCACTGAATATCCGCTGCCGCCCGCTCCGCGCAATACGGGCCCAGCCGACGGACGAAGTCGGCCGCAGGGTGGAACGGAACGGGACGCGGCGGGAACGGATCGGGAACGAATCCGCCGGCCGCGGCCTGTCGCCGATCGCGTACGGCCGCGACGCGCGGCACGATGGATCAACCACTTCGCGCCGATTCGTTCCCGAGGACTGCCCGCAGCCGGCCCGATGCGGCGCGATCGCGGCCTGCGCAGGCTTGCTTGCGGAGCGCGATGCGATCTCGATGATGACGACGGCCACAGCGTCGTGGTCGTTCACGGAAGCCGCTCATGAACCTGCTCAAGCTCTCCCTCGCCTCCGCTCTGCTCACCGTCGGCATCGCCGTCGCCGCGCCGCTGTCCGCGGCGCAGATCGGCGGGCCTGTCACCAACCCGCGCGACCCGGGCGCCGGTATGCCATGGACCGCGACCCTCTGCTTCGGGGATCCCGCCTCGCGCAACGTGCAGTGTCAGGTGTTGTTCTTCAACACCGGATCGCAGTGCCAGAGCACCGTCCTTGCCTGGAACGTCATGGGCTGGTGGACGCGCTCCCCCTGCGAGCCGACCTCGCCCTGAGCCGCATGACACGACAGCCTCGCCGCAGTGCGGGGCTGTCGCGCATCAACCTGCCCGGGGACGCAGCGCGCGCAGCAGCCCGTACACCGCGACCAGCGCCGCCAGCGCGATGCCGATCGCCAGCCACTCGTCTGGCTTGAGCGTGGTGACGATCGCGACCATCGCCGCGAACGAGACCAGCGGCACGACGGCGCCGCCGGGCAGGCGGAACGGGGTGCCGTCGCCGTCGCGCAGGTCGATCCGCTGCGCGCGCCACGCGGCGACGCTGACGAAGGCGTACATCAGGCAGATCGCGCCGCCGGAAATCAGCGCCAGTTTGTCGAAACTGCCGACCAGCGCCAGCGCCCAGGCGATGCCGGCGTGCGCAGCCAGCGCCAGCAGCGGCACGCGATGGCCGGCGGTGACGCGGCCGAAAGCGCGCGGCAGATAACCGTCGCGGCCGAGCGCATACACCAGCCGCGAGGTGCCGAACAGATTGCCCATCAGGAACCCGGTCATCGACACGCAGGCGGTGAGCAGCAGCAGCACGCGGCCGGGCTCCCACAGCGCCGCCGCGGTGTCGGCGATCGGCACCGAACTCTTCGCCAGCGCCGGGCCGAGCAGGCCCTGACCGACGATCTGCAGGCCGAGATACAGCAGCACCACCAGCAGGATCGCGGCGATGGTCGCGCGCGGCACGTTGCGCGCGGGGTCGCGCAGTTCGCCGGAGGGCACCAGCGCGGTCTCCATGCCGGAATAGGCGAACATCACCAGCACCATCGACGCGCCCAGCGCGGAGACCGAGGGCACGTCGGCGAACGAAAAACTGATTTGCGACCAGTCGACGAAGAAGATCCCGATCGCGGCGAGCAGGAACAGCGGCGTGAGCTTGAGCGCGGCCAGTGCGGCGATCGCGCGCGAACCGAGCTTCACCCCGAAGGCGTTGAGCGCGAACAGCGCCAGATACACGCCGGTCAGCAGCAGCGCGCGCAGCGTGTCGTCGGCGAACGCCGGGGCGAGGGTCGCGACCTGATCGGACAGCGCCGCGGCCACGCCGGCGCTGGAGGCGAGATTGCTGATCCACATCAGCGCCCCGGCGACGAAGCCGGCGAACGCGCCGAATACCGCGGTGAGATAGGTGTAGGGCCCGCCGGTGGCGCGGGTGCGGCTGCCGATCGCGGCGAAGCACAGCGCCACCGGCACGATCGCCAACGCGCCGGCGAGCAGCGCCAGCGGCGCGGCGGCGCCCATCTGTTCGCCCAGCGCCGCCGGCATGCGGAAGATGCCGCCGCCGACGATCACGTTGATGACCGCGGCGGTCAGAGCGAAGGTGCCGACCGCGCGGATCAGGGCGGCATCGCCCTGCAGCGGGCGGGCGGATTCGGAATCGGACATGGCGCGGGTTCCCCGGAATGCGGCGCGGATGCGAAGGGCGCAGCCTCGCATGCCGGCGACCCGTTTGGCGAGGGCTTGCCGCGCCGCGCCAGGACACACCTACCGCTGCGACGAAGACGAACGCATCGCCATGCCTTGCGCGAATGAATCGCCGGGCTTCTCAAGTGCCCCTGGGTTTCGCGCGATGCGTGGCGGTGGCGCTCCAGGGATCGTCCGGCCACGGATGCTTGGGATACCGCCCCTTCATTTCCTTCTTCACCTCCGGATAGGTGCGTTCCCAGAAACTGCGCAGGTCGCGGGTGATCTGCAGCGGTTTGCCGCCCGGCGACAGCAGATGCAGCACCAGCGGGATCCGGCCGTCGGCGATGTGCGGGGTGTCGGCGAGGCCGAACAGTTCCTGCAGTTTCACCGCCAGCACCGGCGGCACCGGCGCGTCGACCGCGTCGTCCCAGGCGTAGTCGATCTTCCGCTCCATGCCCGAGGGCACGACGATCCGCAGCGGCGCGAGCGCGTCGATGCGCTGGCGCAGGCTCCAGTCGAGGCCGGATTTCAGCGCTTCGGTCAGTTCCTCGCCGCTCAGCGCATCGAGCCGGGTCTTGCCGGAGAACGCCGGCCGCAGCCAGTCGTCGAGCGTCGCCAGCAGCGCGGCATCGGACAGATCCGGCAGCGCGAGTTCGGGCAGCCACGCGCGCAGGCAGCGCACCCGCGCGCGCCAGTGCGCGAGCGCTTCCGGCCACGGCAGCGCGTCCAGCCCGAGCGTGCGCACCGCGTCGGTGAGCGCCTGCGCCGCCTGCGCGGGCTCGACCTTCCCGGCCGGTCGCGCGTCGAGCACGATGCCGTCGAACCGCTGCACGCGCTCGGTGACCAGCGCGCGTTTGCCGGCGTCCCAGCGCACTTCGTCGCGATCGGAAAAATGCGCGGCGAAATCGCGCCGCAGCCGCGCTTCGTCCAGCGGCGCGCCGCGCAGCACTTTCGCGTCGCGGGCCTCGAAGCGCAGATCGCAGGCGACGATCCACGGCTCGCCGATCAGCGCGCTGTCCTCGAACAGCTGCGCCATGCGCCCGTTGGCGAGCGGATAGCGGCGCAGATCGCTGCCGTGGCGATAGCCGATGCGATCCGGGAAAGCGTGCGCCAGCAGATCGCCGAGCGCATGCGCCGGCGCGTCGGCCGGCGGTTTCGCGGCGCAGCGCAGCCGGCGCCGCCACTGCGCCGCGGCGGCGTCGATCGCCTGCAGCGCGGAGCGGGTCGCATCGGCCGGCGTGCGTCCGGCGCGGAACGCGGCCAGCGCCTGCCAGCGTGCGGCCAGCGCATCGCCGCGCATCGTGCCCGGCCCCGCACGCAGGGGATCGCGCGCTTCGAGCAGCGCCGCCAGATCGCAGGCCAGCGCCGTTTCGTTGTCGTCGCGCGCGGCCAGCAGCATCGCCGCGAGCCGCGGATGGGTGCCGATCGCCAGCATCTTTCTGCCGGTGGCGGTGATCGTCGCGTTCGGATCCAGCGCATCCAGCCGCCGCAGCAGATCGCGCGCCGCGGCCAGCGCGCCGGACGGCGGCGGGTCGACGAAGCGCAGCGCGTCGCTGCCCCAGGCGGCCAGCTCCAGCGCCAGCGCGGTCAGTTCGACCTGCGCGATCTCGGGTCGGCGCTGCGGCTCCAGGCGCTGCGATTCCGGCCACAGCCGGTACGCCCAGCCCTCGGCGACGCGGCCGGCACGGCCGGCGCGCTGGTCCGCCGAGGCCTGCGCGATGGTCACCACATCGAGACGGGCGAAGCCGCTGTTGGGGTCGTGACGCGGCTCGCGCGCGAGGCCGCTGTCGATCACCACGCGCACGCCGGGCAGGGTCACGCTGGATTCGGCGACGTTGGTCGCCAGCACCACCCGGCGGCGGCCGTCGGTCGAGGGCTGCAGCACGCGCGCCTGCTGCTCGACCGGCAGTTCGCCGTGCAGGGTGAGGATCTCGATGTCGGCGTGCCCTTCTCCCCCCGGGAGAAGGTGGCGCGAAGCGCCGGATGAGGGTCGGTCGACATCGCGACGATCGGATGCCGTCGCGCCTTCTCCGGCCCGCTCCCCGACCCCTCTCCCGGGGGGAGAGGAGCTTGTGGTGGCGAGCAGCGCCTGCAGCCGGCCGATCTCGCGCTGCCCGGGCAGGAACACCAGCACGTCGCCCGGATGCGCGGCCAGCGCGTGCTCGATCGCGCGTTTCGCCTGATGCTCCATCGCCTCGTCGCGCCGCGCCGGGAAGTGCGCGATCGTCACCGGGAAGCTGCGGCCGGCGCTGGACAGTCGCGGCGCATCGAGGAACTGCGCCAGACGCGCGCCGTCGAGGGTCGCCGACATCGCGACGATGCGCAGGTCCTCGCGCAGCCCGGCCTGTACATCGAGCGCCAGCGCCAGGCCGAGATCGGCGGCCAGATGCCGCTCGTGGAATTCGTCGAACAGCAGCGCGCCGACGCCTTCGAGCATGGGGTCGTCCTGCAGCATGCGGGTGAGGATGCCTTCGGTGACCACCTCGATCCGGGTCCTGGCCGAGACCTTGTGTTCGAAGCGGATGCGGTAGCCGACCGTCTCGCCCACCGCCTCGCCCAGTTGCCTGGCCATGAACCCGGCCGCGGCGCGCGCGGCGACCCGGCGCGGCTCCAGCATCACGATCCGGCCACCGCCGAGCCAGTCGGCGTCGAGCAGGGCCAGCGGCACCTGAGTGGTCTTGCCGGCCCCCGGCGGGGCCTCCAGCACCAGGCGGGGATGGGCCGCGAGCGACTGCAGGATCTCCGGCAGCAGCGGGGCGATGGGGAAGGGTTCGGCGGCGCGCATCCGCAGAAGGCTAGCAGCCGCCGCAAGCGCCCCGGCCGGGGCGGGTCGCCGCCGTCCGTCGGGTCGGGCCGGTCCGGAGCCGCGGATGGGTGGCGGCTGTCATCGCCCTCGGCTAGATTGCGCGCTCGTTCGCCGGCGGCCAGGGGGCCGCCGCGACCTTGCGGGAGCGGCCGGAACGCCGCCCCGTCGCCAGCGCCTGCCGGGGGACTTGGGGGCGCATCCATCCATCCGGAGAGAGTCCGCTTATGTCGCGCGTGTCGTCCACCGTGTCATCCCTGGCCTGCGTCCTGCTGTTCGCCGCCGGCGCCGCCCGGGCCGAAGTGTTCATCAACGAATTCCACTACGACGACAATACGTCGTCCGGCGACACCGGCGAACGCATCGAAGTCGTCGCCACCGCCGGCGAAACGCTGAGCAACTACCGCATCTACCTCTACAACGGCTCGAACCCGTCCGCGGCCGTCACCTACGACAACGACCTGCTGCCTGCCGGCAGCCTCGTCACCTGCGGTGCGCAGGTGCGCATCGCCACCCTGACCTATCCCACCAACGGCATCCAGAACGGCCCCAGCGACGGCATCGCGCTCGTCAACGGCAGCGGCCAGGTGGTCCAGTTCATCAGCTACGAAGGCCAGATCACCGCCAGCAACGGTCCGGCGGCCGGTCGCACCAGCACCAATCTTCCGGTGTCCGAATCCGGCTCCGATCCGGCCGGCCGTTCGCTGCAGCTCGGCGGCAGTGGCATCGCCTACGCCAACTTCAGCTGGCGCAGCCCGGCCACCGCCACCTTCGGCGCCTGCAACAACAGCCAGACCTTCGTCGCGCCCAATCCGCGTCCGACCGTCTCCAGCACCACGCCGGCGAACGGCGCCACCGACTTCCCGTCTGCCGGCAATCTCGGCGTGACCTTCAGCGAATCGGTGGGCATCGCCGCCGGTGCGTTCACGCTGTCGTGCACCACCTCGGGCAACGTCACCCCGCAGCTGACCTATCCCAACTCGGCCGCGCCGAGCGTCAGCATCTCCACCAACACCGCGCTGGTCGCCGCCGAAAGCTGCACCTTCACCGTGCTCGGCAGCCGGATCACCGACGCCAGCGGCCAGACCATGGCCGCCGACACCAGCGTGACCTTCAACGTCGCCTCCGGCGGCGGCGGCACCGGCTACTACTCGCGCGTCAACACCAGCAGCCCGTCGCAGCTGCGCTGCTCGCTGCACGCGATCATCCGCGGCCACACCGCGTATCCGTACACCGCCAGCACCACCGACGTGTGGGACATCCTCGAAATCGCCGACGAGGATCCGAACAACAGCACCCGCATCCTCGACGTGTACCGCAACCGCAGCTTCGCCAAGGTCAGCGATCGCGCCGGCACCGGCACTGGCATCACCTACAACCGCGAACACACCTGGCCGAATTCGCTCGGCTTCGGTTCGTCCACCGGCAACCTCGGTCTGCCGAACGCGCCGTACACCGACACCCACATGCTGTATCTGTCGGATACCGGCTACAACTCCGATCGCGGCAACAAGCCCTACGCCAACTGCACCCAGTCCTCCGGCTGCACCGAGCGCGTGACCGAAGTGAACAACGGCAGCGGCGGCGGCAGCGGCACCTATCCGGGCAACTCCAACTGGTTCCGCACTCCGGACGGCAACAGCGGTTCGTTCGAAGCCTGGAACAAGCGCAAGGGCGACCTCGCCCGCGCGATCCTGTACATGGCGATCCGCTACGAAGGCGGCACCCATCCGGTCAATGGCCAGTCCGAACCGGATCTGGAGCTGACCGACAACCGCAGCCTGATCGTCATCACCTCAAGCTCGCCGGCGTACATGGGCCTGCTCACCGATCTGATCGCCTGGCACCAGGCCGATCCGCCGGACGCCGCCGAACGCGCCCGCAACGAAGTGATCTACAGCTTCCAGGGCAATCGCAACCCGTTCATCGATCATCCCGAATGGGGCACCAGCGGTCTGTTCACCTCGGCCAAGCCGGCGACCTGCCAGCTGAACTGAGTACGGCGACATCGCGATGCGACATCACATCGTGATGCGCGCGGAACGCCGGCGGGAGACCGCCGGCGTTTTTCTTGCGGCCGCCGGCGATGCGCGTCGACCCGCGTGCACCCCGCGTGCAGGATCGGTCCGGAATCGGCGCAGAATAGGCGCCCCGTCACCGCTTCCCCGACGATGACCCGCATCCTGTTCGTCTGCAGCCAGAACCGCCTGCGCAGCCCGACCGCCGAACAGGTATTTTCGACGTACCCGCGACTGGACGTCGCCTCGGCCGGCACCAACCGCGACGCCGAGAATCCGCTGACCCCCGACCTGATCGCATGGGCCGACATCGTCTTCGTCATGGAGAAGACGCATCGCAACAAGGTCCGCGAAAAATTCCGCAGGCAGCTCCACGACACCCGCGTGATCTGTCTCGACATCCCCGACGACTACGACTACATGGATCCGGAACTTGCGGCGCTGCTCAAACGCAAGGTCGGACGGTATCTGCCGAGTGTGGACGAGGAATCGGAAGCGCGGGGCAGCGGGTAGCAGAGCATCGCGAAAAGATCGGCGAGTGGTGGTGTCTTGTCTTCCGCCATGATTCGATAGGTGGATTATCCATGCAGTGTATTCCGGCTAGACGCCACTGTCAGCCGCACGGCAGCATCGGAGAATCGCTCTGATTCCTGCACGATTTTCCGGATTGACTGGCTCGGGCGGCCTGTGGCAGCCTCCCTGTTAGCCCCTGATTTGGGGTCTACTTGTAGTTAGGCTTCACGGACCATATTTGGCACAAGCGCAGAATCGAAGGCGATGATTGAAGGTCGAGAAGCAGCCATCCGCAAATGAGCATTGAATTCCTGAAAACCGACTTCGAGAAAGTGAGCTACTTGCTCAACTTGCTTGTTGCACATGCAACCGGTAAGCACGCGGAGTCAACTGAGTATGAGATACTCAGACATCAGCTGTTGTCGGATCAAGCCTTGGCGGACGCGCTTCCTGCTTGGGTCAAGACACACCGAAACCTAGAATCATTTTGGGGTTTTATTCAACCCAAGTTTAAGTCGTATGCCGAACGTCGAACCTACTTGTCCGAGCAGTTCACACCTCTGCTAGATGCTCTTGAATTCAACGACCTAAAGTCTCTGCAAAGCTCAACGAACTTACGGAAGAAGCAAATAGAGTCGTCGGTCACTCGAAACAAGCGCAAGGTGTTCATAGTTCACGGCCGCAACAATGAAGTCAAACAAGAAGTGAGTCGCTTCATTGAACGCCAGGGAGTCGAAACAATCATCCTGCATGAGCAGGCCAGTGCCGGAATGACCATCATCGAGAAGATCGAACACTATTCGAATGATGCAGATTTCGCTCTAGCAGGCTGTTGAATTTCGCCCCGGCCGCGCCTTGCTTCCAGACGACCAATTTGCGATACCGATCCTGATCTTTCGGA
>JBIJBH010000506.1:0-2717 GCA_044345315.1 Lysobacteraceae bacterium | reverse complement strand
CGGACGACCCGCACAGCGGGTCGATCCGGGAACAGCCTTTCCTTGAGCGGCGCGGGCGCTTGCCCTCCGGAAAGAGGCAGGCAGAGGCTCCGTAAGCCGGAATCCGGGCTTGCAAGCCCCCGGTGCCACACCTATAATGTGCGGCCTTCACGGCCACCCCTCATCGGGCAGGCCGCGAAAAAGCGAAATGAGGCGCAGGATGCGCCTCGTCTTCGCCGGACAGGGATCTGTCGCGACGGCTTCGCCCCGCCCGCTCCGAAATCGTTCGGAGCACCAGTGGCAGGGGCGGTTTGCCACGTTCGCGAATCTCAGTCTGGCGGGCCGGGAAACCGGCCTGCCTTTGTTTTTGGGCGCTGCCCACCGGGGGTTTCCCCGGCGATTTCCGGGGTCCGACTCTTTCCGGAAACTCGTTCAGATCCAATGAGTTGGTTGCATCCAGCGGTACAAAAGGGGGTTCGGCGCACCCAGCCGTCGGACCTGTCGCTCTTTCAACGAGGAATTCCGTCATGGCGGATCAGAAAATCCGGATCCGGCTGAAAGCGTTCGATCATCGTCTGATCGACCGTTCGGCCAGCGAGATCGTCGAGACGGCCAAGCGGACGGGCGCCCAGGTGCGCGGCCCGATCCCGCTGCCGACCAAAATCGAACGCTACACCGTCCTGGTGTCGCCGCACGCCGACAAGGACGCGCGCGACCAGTACGAGACCCGCACGCACAAGCGCGTGCTCGACATCGTCGACCCCAACGACAAGACCGTGGACGCGCTGATGAAGCTCGAGCTCGCGGCCGGCGTCGACGTCCAGATCAAGCTGACCTGAGGCCCGGACCATGACCGCGAAGAAATATTCGTTGGGCATCGTCGGCCGCAAGGCCGGCATGAGCCGCATGTTCACCGAGGACGGCAAGTCGATCCCGGTGACCCTGATCGAAGCCACCCCGAACCGCATCGTCCAGATCAAGACTCCGGAAACCGACGGCTACAGCGCTGTGCAGGTCACCGCAGGCGTCAAGCGCGCTGCGCTGATCAACAAGCCGGAAGCCGGTCACCTCGCCAAGGCGAAGGTCGAAGCCGGTCGCGGCCTGTGGGAACTGCGCGTCGAGGCCGACCAGATCGGTGGTTTCGAAGTCGGCGGCGAAATCAAGGCCGACATCTTCACCGCCGGCCAGATCGTCGACGTCCAGGGCGTCACCAAGGGCAAGGGTTTCCAGGGCACGATCAAGCGCTGGAACTTCACCATGGGCGACGCGACGCACGGTAACTCGCTGTCGCACCGCTCGCCGGGTTCGATCGGCCAGCGCCAGACGCCGGGCCGCGTGTTCCCGGGCAAGAAGATGTCTGGCCACATGGGTGCCGAGACGCAGACGACGCAGCGCCTGGAAGTGGTCAAGGTCGACGCCGAGCGCGGCCTGATCGCGATCAAGGGCGCGGTCCCCGGCGCGCCGGGCGGCGACGTCATTGTCCGTCCGACCACGAAGTAAGGGAGACGACAATGGAACTCGCCATCACCAACAGCAGCAACAAGATCACCGTCTCCGACGCGATCTTCGGCCGCGAATTCAACGAGGATCTGGTCCATCAGGTCGTCGTCGCCTATCGCAATGCCGGTCGCGCCGGTACCAAGGCGCAGAAGACCCGCGCCGAAGTCAACGGCACCACCAAGAAGTCGAAGAAGCAGAAGGGCGGCGGCGCCCGCCACGGCGCGCTGACCGCGCCGATCTTCGTCGGCGGCGGCCGCACCTTCGCCGCGAAGCCGCGCAGCTTCGCCCAGAAGGTCAACCGCAAGATGTACCGCGCGGCGATCGCTGCGATCCTGTCCGAGCTGAACCGCCAGGGCCGGATCACGGTCGTCGAATCGTTCGACGTCGACGCGCCGAAGACCAGCGGTCTGGTGACGAAGCTCAAGGGCTTCGAACTCGGCCAGCGTCCGCTGATCGTCACCGAAGACGCCTCCGAGAACCTGTTCCTGTCCTCGCGCAATCTGCCCTACGTGCAGGTCCGCGACGTGCAGGGCCTGGATCCGGTGGCCCTGGTCGGCGCCGACAGCGTCCTGATGACCGCCGAAGCGGTCAAGAAGATCGAGGAGTGGCTGGCATGAGCCTGACCGACGCCAAGCTTTACAGCGTGATCCGCGCCCCCCGCGTCTCCGAGAAGACCGTGCGCGCGCAGGAGCACAACCAATACGCGTTCGAGGTTGCCCCCGACGCCACCAAGGCCGACATCAAGACCGCCGTCGAGAAGATCTTCGACGTCCAGGTCCGCGCGGTGAACGTGGTCAACGTCAAGGGCAAGACCAAGGCGTTCCGCTACCGCAACGGTCGCCGCAGCGACTCGCGCAAGGCCTATGTGACCCTGGCCGAAGGCCAGTCGATCGACGTCACCACGGTCAAGCTCTGAGGAATCGACGATGCCTTTGATGACTTTCAAACCCACTTCCGCAGGCCGCCGCAGCGCGGTCCGCGTGGTCACGCCGGGCCTGCACAAGGGTGCCCCGCACGCCGCGCTGGTCGAGAAGCAGGGCAAGACCGGCGGCCGCAATCACCACGGTCGCATCACCACCCGCCACATCGGCGGCGGTCACAAGCAGCACTACCGGATCATCGACTTCAAGCGCGACAAGGAAGGCATTCCGGCGAAGGTCGAGCGGATCGAATACGATCCGAACCGCACCGCGCACATCGCGCTGCTGTGCTACGTCGACGGCGAGCGTCGCTACATC
>JBIJBH010000505.1:0-2719 GCA_044345315.1 Lysobacteraceae bacterium | reverse complement strand
CGGCGACGAGATCGTCGCGCTGCCTTCGGGCCGGCGCTCGCGCGTGGCCCGGGTCGTCGTCGCCGGCGCCGCGCTGGACGGCATCGATCTCGACCGCGCCGGACGCGGCCAGGCGGTGATGCTGACCCTGGACGACGAAATCGACATCAGCCGCGGCGACGTGATCGCCGCCGCCGCCGATCCCGCGCAGTGCTCCGACCAGTTCGCCGCGCATCTGCTGTGGATGGGCGACCGCCCGCTGCTGCCCGGCCGCCCGTACTGGCTGCGCATCGGCACGCGCACGGTCGGGGTCACGATCACCGAGATCAAGCACAAGGTCGACGTCAACACCCAGGACCGTCAGGCGGCGAAACACCTCGAACTGAACGAGGTCGCCTGGTGCAATCTGCATCTCGACCAGCCGATCGCCTTCGAAGCCTTCGATCGCAGCCGTGCGCTCGGCGGTTTCATCCTGATCGATCGGCAGACCAACGCCACCGTCGGCGCCGGTACCCTCGGCTTCGCCCTGCGCCGCGCCGAGAACGTGCACTGGCAGCATCTGGAAGTCGACAAGGCCGCGCGCGCGCGCAGTCTCGGCCAGACCCCGCGCTGCCTGTGGTTCACCGGCCTGTCCGGTTCGGGCAAATCGACCATCGCCAATCTGGTCGAGAAGCGGCTCGTGGCGCAGGGGCTGCACACCTACATCCTCGACGGCGACAACGTCCGCCACGGCCTCAACAAGGACCTTGGCTTCAGCGAGGAGGACCGGGTCGAGAACATCCGCCGCGTCGCCGAAGTCGCGCGGCTGATGGTCGACGCCGGCCTGATCGTGCTTGTCAGCTTCATCTCGCCGTTCCGCGCAGAGCGGCGGATGGCGCGGGAACTGTTCGCGGACGGCGAATTCGTCGAAGTGTTCGTCGACACACCGCTGGACCTCGCCGAACAGCGCGACGTGAAGGGCCTCTACGCCAAGGCCCGCGCCGGCAAGATTCCGAACTTCACCGGCATCGACTCGCCCTACGAAGTGCCGGAAGCGCCCGAACTGCGGCTGGACACTGTCGCCGAATCGCCGGAGGCGCTGGCGGAGCGGGTGGTGGCGTTCCTGTAGCGCGGATCGCAGATCCGCTGCTTCTTCTTCAACAGATGTGCGACGCGTACAGGGCCGCGCCCGCGGCGGATGAAAACGAATCGGCGATGTCTTGGTAGAGCGGCCTTCAGGCCGCTGCTCTTGTCTGCAAATGGAGCAGCGGCCTGAAGGCCGCTCTACCGTAATCGCCGGCGATCAGGCGTCGTTGCGAAACATCGGTTGCGTATCGCGACGCCGCAGCATCACCTCTTGCTGCGCACCGCCTCGTACAGGAACAACAGCACGACCGACGCCAGGATCGCCGCTGCCCAGGTCTTCGAGCCGTGTCCCGGATAGAAATGTCCCGCGGCCACGGCGCCGGCGATGCCGAGCAGGATGGTCAGGATCCAGCCCATCGGATCGGCGCCGGGTTTGATCAGTCGCGCCAGCAGGCCGATCACGGCGCCGCCGATGATGTAACCGAGAATGCCCTCGAACATGGGGTGCCCTCCGGTCGATGCGTCGAGGCGACGCACCGGCATGCTACGCCCGGCGCGGGCCGGAATCGCCCCGTTCGTCGAAGGCACGGCAGTTCAGCAGCACGCCCGTCCTGCCGTGGCGCATCCGCTGTGCCCCCGAAAACGCGACGCCCCGGGCGGGCCGGGGCGTCGGGGATGCGATCTCCGCGATGCGCTCAGCAGCAGCCGTGCGATCCGTGGTGTTCGCCGCCGGCATGTGCGGCCACGCCGAGCGTCTCGCCGCGCAGGCTGGCATTGCGGTGTTCGGCCACGACCCGGGCGACGGAGGAGGTCACCCGCTTGCCCATCGGGATGTGCAGGAATTCGTTCGGGCCGTGCGCGTTGGAATGCGGGCCGAGCACGCCGGTGATCATGAACTGCGCGCCCGGGAATTTTTCGCCGAGCATGCCCATGAACGGGATCGTGCCGCCTTCGCCCATGTACATCGCCGGCTGGCCGAAGAATTCGCGGCTGGCGTCGTCGATCGCCCGCTCCAGCCACGGGGTCAACGTGGGTGCGTTCCAGCCGGTGGACGCCTTTTCCAGATCCAGCGTGACCTGCGCGCCGTAGGGTGGATCGCGCAGCAGGGCTTCGGTCAGCAATTCGCCGGCGCGCTTGCCGTCCAAGGTCGGCGGCAGGCGCAGGCTGAGCTTGACCGAGGTGAACGGACGCAGCACGTTGCCGGCCGAGGACAGCGGCGGCATGCCGTCGACGCCGGTAATCGACAGCGCCGGGCGCCAGGTGCGGTTGAGCACCAGTTCGGTCAGGTCGCCGCGCATCGGCGACATCCCGGGCAGGAACGGGAATTTGTCGTAGATCGCCTTGCCCAGCACCTGCGCGCACTTCCGCGCCTGCGCGTAGCGGTCGGCCGGCACTTCGGCGTGCAGGCCTTCGAGCAGGATCCGGCCGCTGTTCTGGTCTTCGATCCGCGACAGCAGCTGGCGCAGGATGCGGAAGCTGGACGCCACGATCCCCGAGGCGTCGCCGGAGTGCACGCCTTCTTCCAGCACCTTCACGGTGAGATTGCCGCCGGCGAGGCCGCGCAGCGAGGTCGTGCACCACAGTTGATCGTAGTTGCCGCAGCCGGAGTCGAGGCAGACCACCAGCGACGGCCGGCCGATGCGCGCGGCCAGATGATCGACGTAGGCGGGCAGGT
>JBIJBH010000504.1:0-2720 GCA_044345315.1 Lysobacteraceae bacterium | reverse complement strand
CACGTCCAGCAATTCATCCAGCAGCAGCGGATGCGCGGCGAGACGGTCGCCGAGCAGCGCGCTGCGCGCGAGCGTGTCGACCAGCCGCGACAGCGCCGCGGGCTGTTCGTCGAGCAGGGCGAGATAGCTGGCCCGGCGCAGGATCGCCTGCAGCAGCGCCAGTGCGCGCCGCAGCGCCGGCAGCGGGTCGGCGGAGACGGCGACGCCCGCGAGCAGCGCCGGCATCAGCCGATCGAGCCGGGCACGGGCGGCGTCGGAAAGATCGCGCACCGCCGGCGCGCGGGCGAAATCGCGCAGCGCGCGGTCCACGTCCTCGGCCTGAGCGAAGCCGGCGTCGCGCAGCGGTTCGGGGTCGTCGCCACCCTCGCCGTCGCGCAACGCGCGCCAGTAGGCGACCAGCGCATCGGGCTGCGCCCCGCGACCGCGCGGTGCCAACAGCGCGTCGAACTCGCGCGAAACCCGCTCGCGATGCGCCTGCAGCCGCGCCGCCAGCGCCGGCCAGTCGGCTTCGCCCAGCCCCTGCGCCAACCGCAGACGCTCCAGCGCGTCCTCGGGCAAACGCTGGGTCTGCGCGTCGCGCAGCATCTGCAGCCGGTTTTCGAGCAGGCGCAGGAACCGGTAGGCCGCCAACAGCGCGTCGCAGGCGTCCTCGCCCAAATGCCTGGCCGCGCACAGCGCGCGCAGCGCCGGCTGCAGGCGACGTTCGCGCAGCGCCGGTTCGCGACCGCCGCGGATCAGCTGCAGCGCCTGGGCGAGGAATTCGATTTCGCGGATGCCGCCCGGGCCGCGCTTGATGTCGTCGGCCAGATCGCGGCGCGCGACTTCGGCGGCGATCGTCGCCTTCATCTCGCGCAGGCCGTCGAGCGCGCCGTAATCGAGGTAACGCCGATAGACGAACGGCCGCAGGCTGTCGAGAAAGCGCGCGCCGGCATCGAGATCGCCCGCCACCGGCCGCGCCTTCTGCCACGCGTAGCGCTCCCAGTCGCGGCCTTCGCGCTGGAAATACTGCTCCATCGCCGCGAAGCTCAGCGCGATCCGCCCGGCGCTGCCGAACGGGCGCAGGCGCAGATCGACGCGATGGCAGAAGCCCTCCGCGGTGACTTCATCGAGCAGTTTCGCCAGTTGCTGGCCGAGCCGGGCGAAGTAGTCCTCCGCCGCCAGCGCGCGGGCGCCGTCGCTGTCGCCGGCCTGCGCATAGGCATAGACCAGATCGATGTCGGAACTGAAGTTCAGCTCGCCGCCGCCGAGCTTGCCCAGCGCGAACACCACCAGCCGCACCGGCGCGCCGTCCTCGCCGCGGACCACGCCGAAACGCTGCGCGAATTCGGCTTCCAGCGGCTCCAGCGCGCAGCGCAGGCAGTTTTCCGCCAGCGCGGTGGTCGCGGCGAGGGTGTCGTCGAGACCGTCCAGCCCGTGCACGTCGCGCCAGATCAGGCGCACCGATTCCGCCTGCCGGTAACGGCGCAGCAGCGCCGGCCATTCGCCGCGGTTCTCGGCCGTCAGCCGCGGCGCCGGCAGCGGCTGCGCACCGTCGTCGGCGAGCAGCGCCGGGAGCAGCGCCGGCTGGCGCAGGCAGACCTCGACCGCGAACTCGCTGACCCGCGCCAGCGCGCGCAGGCGCGCTTCGGCGGTCGTGTCGATGGAAAGATCGGAATGCGCCGCGCGCAGCCGCGCGAGCGCGCGGTCGAGCAGCGGTTCGAGTACGGGAGCGGCCGGGTCCATCCTACGATTCTCGCACCCCAGGCTTCTCTCCCTCCCCTTCAAGCGGAGGGTCGGGGAGGGGATGGGTTGACCGGAGGCGCGATCTCCGTGACTGCCCGAAACCGCAAATAAAAAGCCCGCCCCGGTCGAACCGGTAGCGGGCTTGCTCCCTCCCCCACGTCGGGATGCGCGCGCATCGTGAATGAAGCCTGAGGGCAACGCACGCTGCACCGCACAAATAAACTCGAAAGTACACAAATTGAAGCGAACCCGTGATTGCAGCTCCCGAAAACCGACCCTGCCCTATCGCGAGTAGGGACCAGGCAAAAGACTGGCGGAGCGCAACGACGGTAGATCGGTTCGACCGGGCTCGCCGAACGCGATCCGCGGACCGCATGGAATGACCGATCAGGACGGCGCATCGGCTTCGGATGACCGACGATGCATTGCCCGATTCGCGCATCGGACCCGATGCTCAAACCATTTAGTTTTTTGAGGTAAAGGGCTTTGCCCGTTGATGCTAAACGCAACAATCGCATCGAAACGGACACGAAATCGAGACCATACCGACCACGACCTCCACACCTACCGGGGACAGCGACCACATCGCGGGATTCACGCGATCGATGCTTGACATTGACCTTGACACTCGTGTAATACGCTAACTCCGGAGAGGAGTTTATGGATAAACGTAATCCTGACTCGGAGTCAGCGGTTCTCGCACGACCGGACAACGGTACCGGTACGGCGCCGGGTGAGGCTGGATTCCTCGCACTGCTCAAGAAGTTCTGGCGCGACTTCATGGGGCAGCACAAGGTGGCCTTCACCCAAGCTGCCGTGCTGATGGTGCTGGCCGTTCTGCTCCAGCTCCCCGTTCCGCTGCTGACCATGCGCATCATCGATGCCGCGGTTGGCGCCAGGGAACTTAGCATCATCAATCAACTCTCGCTGGCGCTGGTCGCGCTCGTCGTGCTGCGTCACGTCTTCTCGTATATCCACGAGAGCGTCACCCTCAGGCT
>JBIJBH010000084.1:0-10381 GCA_044345315.1 Lysobacteraceae bacterium | reverse complement strand
GTGCGCGCGGTGGTCGCCGATGCGGTCGAGGCGATCGCGATCGGCCCCGGCGGCGAGCGCCGGACCCTCCCCGCTGCGCCGGGTGCCCGCGCGTGGCGGATCGACCTGGCCCCGGGTGCGGTCTGGCCCGGCGCGGGCGCGGACGACACCGGCGCCACCTGCGTGGTGCTCGATGGCGATCTGCTGGAGGGCGAACCGACCGCGGCCGTCGTACGCCATCCGGCCGGCACGGTGCTCGTGTTCCCGCCCGGTCGTCGGCCGCCGCTGCGCAGCGAGACCGGGGCGCGGCTGTTCGGCGTCCAGCTTTCGGCCGAGGCCTACCTCGGCGCCGGCGGCGATCCCGCCGCGCTCGGCCGCCAACTGCACCTGCAGCAGGGCTGATCGCCCGTTCGCCGCCATCGCGGCGCCCTCACCCGCACCCCCACGGACCGCCCATGAACGCCGCCGCTTCCTCCCCCGATCTCGGCGCCCGCGTCGCACCCGCATGGCTGACACCGCTGGAGATCACGCTGCTCGGCGCGATCTGGGGCGCCTCCTTCCTGTTCATGCGCGTGGCCGCGCCGGAGTTCGGCGCCGCGCCGCTGGTCGCGATCCGGCTCGGACTCGGCGCCCTGATCCTGCTGCCGTTCCTGTGGGGCGCGCGGCGCATGTTCACGCCGTCGCTGTGGCCGCGACTGGCGCTGATCGGCGCGATCAATTCGGCGATCCCGTTCGTGCTGTTCGCCTGGGCCGCGCAGCGCGCGCCGGCCGGGGTCGGCGCGATCACCAATTCGATGGCGGTGCTGTTCGTCGCCCTGATCGCATTCCTGTTCTACGGCGAAAAGATCGGCGTCCGACGCGCGATCGCGCTGGTCGCGGGCTTCGTCGGCGTGATCGTGCTCGCCAGCGGCAAGGTCGATGGCGCCGCGATCGGCCTGCCGGTGGCCGCGGGCACCACCGCAGCGCTGCTCTACGGGATCGCCTCCAATCTGGTGAAGCGCCATCTCGCCGGCCTGCCGGCGACCGCGGTCGCCGCCGCCACCCTGTCCTGCGCCGCGCTGTTGACCCTGCCGTTCGCGATCGCGCAGTGGCCGACGCATGCGGTCTCGGCGAAATCCTGGGTCTCGGTCGCGCTGCTCGGCGTGCTCTGCACCGGCATCGCCTTCGTCATGTACTACCGACTGATCGCGCGGGTCGGCGCATCGCGCGCCGCGACCACGACCTATCTGGTGCCGCTGTTCGGCGTCGGCTGGGCCTGGCTGCTGCTGGACGAACCGCTGACCGCGACGATGGCGATCGCCGGCGTGCTGATCCTGGGCAGCGTGGTGCTGAGTCAGCGCGGGCGGTGAAGCGGGATCGGTCGGCGATGCGCCCGCATCGAACTGCGGCGAGTCGGAAATGTCGACCGCAAGCGGCGGGCCGGAGCTATCGAAGTCATCCCCGATGACCGCTCGTCGCCGCGTTCCCCGATGACGAGGCGACGCGCTGCGATCCCCGACCACGCCCGGGTATGATGAACGGACGGCGCAAGCCGGAACGTCATCGACATCGGACGCGTGGCAGGACAGGGGGAGCGATGGACGCGGCGGCAGTCAGCGGATTGCGCGACAGGGCGATCGAAGAACTTCAGTTCAAGCCTCCGGCCGCGCCGGACCGACGCCACGAGCAGGCGCCTGCAGGCGGTGCGTCGAGCGGTTTCGATTTCATCGAGGTACTGCGTCTGCCGAGGTCCGAGATCGGCGACTGGTCGCGTGTGCGCGCATGGACGGATCTGCGTGTGCGCAAAGCCTGCTACGGCAGCTGGAGCAGCCTCAATCAGGCCGAAATGGAATTGCTGCGACTGGCGCGCGCGCTGCCCGGCGTCGCGACCTACCTCGGCAACGAACTTGTGACCGGGCCGGACGGGCAGCAGACCGAGCTGTTCACCATGGCCTATCGCGGCCTCGATCTGGAGAAGTGGCAGGCGGTGTGTCTCGCCGAGGGCGCCGCGCATGTGGACCCGTTCAAGAAGGCGGAATTCTGGCTCGCATTGACCCTGTCGATCCTGGAGCGCGCCCTGCTGCCGTTTCATTCCGACGGTTTCGTGCACTGCGATCTCAAACCGGACAACCTCTGCGCCCCGGCCGTCGATGTCGCGATCGATGGGGGAGACCTCACCGGCGCCATCGATCTGGCGAACATCGCGCTGATCGATTTCGGCGCTGCGCTGGGCCCTCCGGGTTCCGGTCGTGGCGGCCAGTCCAGACTGCGTGCGCGCTTCAGCGTCCTGCAGGGCGAGTCCGATCCGCGCAGCGTTTACCGCTATGTCTCCGAGGCCTATCTGCGCGGCGTGGTGAGCGACAGGGTCGATGCCATCGACGGACGAGTCGATCTCTACAGCCTCGCCTATTGGCTCCGGCGCATGGTGTTCGCGCACGACACGGCGGCGATGGGCGACGGCCCCTGGCCCGCCGCGCGGCTGCGCGATGAGATCGCGGGAGAAGCCAGACAGCGCGATTTCCTGCTGCGTCTGCCGGGCCTGATCTGGCGCGCGGCCGACGCGTTCCGCAATGAGCCGGAGCTGCTGCCGCACGCCGAGCTCGGCGCGCAGATCCGTCGGGTGATGCCGGTGGTGAAGGACCGCTGGTTCTTCCGCGCTCCCTTGTCCCTGCCGCATGCCGCGTGGACGCGCAATCCGGCGCGTGCGAGATCCGCGCTCCTCTCGGTGGTGCATGCCGAGCGCCCGGACTTGCGCCGGGTCGCCACCGATCCGGCCGCGCCTCCTCCCAGCGCGCCGCCGCGATCGGCACCGACCGAGGTCTATCGCGGTCCGGTGCCGAGCCCGGTGCCGCCGCCGCTGCCCTCCGGTCCGGGCGTATCGGCCGCGCGCTCGGGCTCGCCGGGCAAGGGCCTGTGGCTCGTCGCCGCGTTGGTCGCGGTGGTCATCGGCGGCTGGCTGATCAAGGTCGCCGCCGATGCCAGACAGGCGCAGCAGGCGGCGGCGCAGCGCGCCGATGCGCTCGAAGCGCAGCGTCAGTCCGAAGAAGCCGCGAAGGCGGCGGAAGCGGCGCGACTGGACAAGCTGCGAGGCTTCGTCGAGGCCATCAACGACCTGCGTACCCGGTTCAGCCCCGGGCCATCGCGCAGGCAGGCCTGCGAGCAGGCCCTCAAGGAGGGCAATGGCTTTGCGGCCATTTGTCTTGCGCGCGAGGCGGTTCTCCACCTGCCGCAATCGCGGAGCGCGGATGCCTATGCGGCGGCGCTGCAGGAGTACGGTTTCGATGAGGGCGACCGCGCCGATCTGGAAACGATCGCCGGCAAGACCTCTCCGGGAGAGGGGCATGCCGGAGCGCAGTCCCTGCTGGCGATGGACGCCACGTTGAGAACCGATCACGACTCGGCGTCGCGCTGGGCCACGGCGGCGGCCGAGCAGGGCGACCTGCTCGCGATGTCCATGCTCGGCTGGTTGTACTGGAACGGTAGCGGTGTCGCGCGCGACGAATCGAAAGCTGCGGAGTGGTATCGCCGCGCGGCCGAAGCGGGACATCCTCCGGCCTGGTCCGACCTGGCGGGTTTGTACGAATCCGGTCGCGGCGTGGAGAAAGATGAAGAAGTCGCGCGCGACCTGTACCGCAAGGCCGCCGACAGCGACTGGACCCCGGCAGTGATTCGACTGGGATCGATGTTGCTGGACGGCCGCGGCGGCGACCCGGACCCGGTGCAGGGCGTCCGCCTGCTGCGCAAGGCGGCGGATCTGGGCGATCCCGAAGGGATGTATCAGTTTTCGATGCTCTTCCGCGACGGACGTGGCGTCGATGCGAATCCGGAGGAGTCCGTCCGCTGGGCCAGATTGGCCGCCGAGGCGGGGTATGGCCTCGCGATTCACGAAATGGGCAGGATTCACGAGCAGGGTCGCGGCGACGTCGCCGCGAGTCCGACCGAAGCCCTGACCTGGTACCGCAAGGCCGTCGATCTGGAGATCGCCGTGGCCATGACCGAATTGGGCCGCATGCACCTCGACGGTGTCGGGGTGTCCAGGAACTATGCGAGCGCCCTCGACTGGTTCCGGAAGGCGGTCGCGGCCGGCGATGCGGGCGCAGCGCGCTTTCTGGGCTATATGTACGACCTCGGGCTCGGAGTCGAAGAGGACAACATCGAGGCTGCGCGGTTCTATCGCCAGGTGGCAGACTCGGGCGATGCCGCTTCGATGTTCAATCTCGGGCTGATGTTCCAGCAGGGAGACGGCATCCAGCAGAACAACGAGGAGGCCGCGCGCCTGTATCGCAGAGCTGCCGCGAAAGGCCATCTGGGCGCGATGAACAATCTGGCGATCATGCACGAGCGCGGCGAGGGCGTGACCCACGACATGGAAGAATCGCTGCGCCTGACCCGCAAATCCGCGGAGGGCGGCAACCTCAACGCCATGTTCAATCTCGGCCTGAAATACGAACACGGCGAGGCCGTCGCGATCGACATGGACGAAGCGATCCGCTGGTGGACGCGCGCGGCGCGGCAGGGAGAGACCTCCTCCCAGAAAAAACTGCGTGCGCTCGGTGTGGAGTGGTAGACGGCCGCGATTCCGGAGCCTGCGGCGCCCGACTCAGCCTGCGCCGGTCGGACGCTCGATCCGCATCAGCACGGACGCGTCGATCAACGCGGGGTGCCCCAGGCTGATCCAGCCGTCGCGGCTCGCGCTCGCCTGCAGCGGCAGCGCGAAGCGCGCGGCGAGCCGGCTGCCGTCGGCGCGAAAGCTGCCGGATTTCGAGTGGTCCTGCACGGTGGCGGTTCCGCCGTCGATGGCGACGATCTCCAGATGCCTGCGCGACACATGCGCGCAATGCTCGCGGATGCGCAGGCCGACCCGCTGATCCGAAGGGTCCGGTTCGCGCCCGATCGGGAACGGGCAGCGCTCGATCGGTGTCCGCACCTCTTCTCCGTCGTGATAGCGCAGGACCACCCACGCCAACTCCGCCGCCAGCCGCGTCGGTGCCGCCGGGCGCATCGGTTCGGGTCGCACCAGCGTTTCCGCGGCGCCGCGCGCCTGGCCTGCCGGTTCCGGACGCGGCGCGCCGAAGGCATCGGAGAGCCGGACGCCGGGTGCGGGGTCGGCGGCGAATACGGTGCCGCCGATCCGAAAGCGCAGCCGTGCGCCTCCGGGTTCGTTGCCCGCGACGCCCAGCGCGAGCTCGCCCCGGGCCGGCAGCGCCATCGTCTGTCCGTGTCCGATCTGCTGCGCGCCGTCGCCGGCGATCAGCCAGGTCGGATTGGTGGTGCCGACCTGGCGCACGGCGAGCCCGCTCCCGTGCTGCAGGATTTCGATGTGCGTCGACGACACCTTGGCGCAGCCTGGCAGCCGCAGATCCGCCTGTTCGCGGCCGATCGTGCACGGATACAGGCTGACCGTGCCGCGGCCCAGGCGTTGCCCCGTGGCCGAATCCACCAGTTCGTAATCCAGCGCCGGCGCATCGGCCCCCGACGCGCCCTTTTGCTGGAAACGCGCCCGGCGCTTGATGTGGGTGCGGATCGCTTCGTCGCGGGATGCGGCGGTGATGTCGCCGCGCATCAGTTCGAAGTCGAATTCGGGCAGCAGCTCGTCCGGATTCAACGCCTCACTGCTGCCGTTGCGTTCCGCGGTGCGGATATGCCAACGCTGCAGGCCGGACAGGTCGAACGACTTCTGCTGCCGCCCGGCGATATCGCGCAGCCAGCTCGTGGCCAGCGCCGCGCGCTCGTCTTCGGGCATGTCACGCAGGATCTGGATCCGCCCGAGCAGGGAAGAAGGCACGAAGGTGATGATCTGTTCGACTTCCATCGACGCGCCGGTCGCACGGAGGCCGCGGAGTTCTCTCTGCATTTCCTCCACCGCGTCGACGAAACTTTGCCGGAACTGCTCCAGCGTCTGCTGGTCCGCATCCGTCGCCGCCGCGCGCTTCGGTCGCGGTCCTGCGCCGGGAGAGTCCGTCGTCTGCGATTGCGACGGCACCGAACGCAGGTCGTCGATGACCCGGCGCAGACCGCCTGCGATCACGTCGCGGGTCCTGCGGATGAACCTGCCGCTTCCGTCCTGGTCGTCGTCTCGGTCGTTTTCGGTCATGTTGCGATACTCCGGTGCGCGATGATCGTCGTCATTCGAAGGCGATCTTGATGACGTCCTGTGGGAACGGAATGCGGTCGGCCGCGTACCAGCGCCGTTCGAGGCCCTGGCCCGCCGCCCATGCATCGAGGCCCTGGCGGATACCGGTCCGTTCCAGCACCTTGTAGATGTCCCGGCGCAGGTAGAAGCGGACGCCAGTCGGCGGCGACGCGGCATGCGCCGCAGTTTCGTACAGCAGATGCAGTTGGGACAACACGTCGTCGAGCCGTCCGCTGAGCTTCAGCCCGGGCAGCGCGTCCATCGCGGCGGTCTGGGCGTCGTCGTTCATGGGCGAGAGCTCGCGGTCGAGTCCGCGTAGAAACGCAGATACTGGAAGGCCAGTTCCGCAGCAGGATTGTCTTCCGGCAGTCGGCCGTCCGTCCGCCAATTGCGCTGCACCACCACGACCAGCGCATGGCGCCAGTCGCCGGCAGCGGGCGCACGAGGGTCGCCGATGAGCGCGGCATACCATTTCACCGACTGGTAGGCGCAACTCGAGGCATCGCGCACAGCGGGCGTCGGCGGCGGTGTGGAGGCTTCCTCCGGGCGTGCCGGCAGGCCGCAGTCGCGACGCCAACCCGGGTCCCGCAGCGATCTGGAAGCGCCCGGCGTGCCGGTCTTGCCGGCGACCCAGCCCAGCGCATCGCATGCTTCCGCGGAAAAGGCGCCCCGACAGGCGCGCGACGCGGTGCCGCCGCGGCTGGGCGCGCTGCTGCCGCGCATGCCTTCCAGCACGATGTCGGTCGCGGCGCGGTCGAGGCGGACCGACGCCGTCGCCGGCCGCAATCGCGCTTCCGCCAGACGGCCGTTTTCGATGACGAAGGCGTATCGGAACAGATGCGGCAACGGCAGGTTTTCGCGTCCGAGACTCGCGTTGCCCAGATGCGCGAGCATGATCGCCACGCCCAGGGGCGTCATCCGCGCATCGCCCTGGCCGAGGCCGGCGGCGCGCAGTGCGTTGAGCGTGTCTTGTCCGCAGCCTCCACCGCGTCGTGTGCGCCAGGGGTCGAGTCCGTCGTCGCCCTTGTGCTGCGCACAATCCGCTGCGAGTTTCGGGTCGAAAGCGACCCGAATCCTGCGCCAGCGTTCCGCGGTCGCGCGGTCGTTGTCCCGGCCCAGACCCCATACGCCCGCATCGGTCGACAAACGCTCGCGTGCCGCGTCGGTCGCCGACCATGCCGGCGTCCCGCCGATCAATCCATAGCGTCCGCAGCCGGGAAGCCCCGCGAGGCATCCGCCGTTGAGTCCGACCTCCTCGGCGACCTGCCATGCGAAGCCTGCGCGCGGACAGTTGCGGTAGCCGCGATCGCGGCACAGGAAACGATCGAGAAAGGCCGCACTGTCGGAGGTCGCCAGATCCGCGACGAAGGCGCTGCGTTCTGCGGGAATGCCGGTCAGCCGCTTCGCGTAGTCGGTATCGCGCAGCATGCCCAGCGCCATCATCGGCTTGACCAGACTGCCCGGATTGTAGCCGTAGTAGAGCGCGTGGTTTTCGAGCATGGTCGGGATGTAACGCGTCGGGCTCGGCAGATCCGGACAGCGCGTCCGGTCGCGCACGCCGCCGCCGTAGTCGTCGCGGAAACAAGGGGTGTCCGCACTCGCGGCGGCTAGGATCTCGCCGCTGCGGATATCGAGCAGCAGCGCGCCGACCATCCGGACGCGGGCCTGTTCGAAATAGCGCTGGTCCGTCGGGATGGGAACGGCGCCTTCGCAGCGCTCCGTCCGGCCGGTATAGCACTCCGCGAGGGATTGCAGGCGGGTCTGGATCGCCGGATCGATGGTCGCCACCACATGGGGCGTCTGCGGCACACGGTTGCCTAGAATCTCCAGCGTGTTGGTGGCTTTCTCCGGCATCTCGATCTGGGCGAGGCCCGAACGCAGCAGACCGATGCTGATCGGCAGCACGCGTTCGTCGACCAGATCCGCACGGTAGCGATCCAGTGCGGACAGCGGCCGCGCCGGGCGTGCGCCGGCCGCCATCTCGGCGGGATTGAGGGCCTGCAGCGCGCTCGCGCACAGCGCCGCACCGACGGCGGCATTGCGTTCCTGCTGCAGCACGCGGCGCCTGCCCTCCTGTTCCAGGAATACGCAGCCGGACGGCGCGCGCCACGGGTTCCAGCGCGTGTCCATGCTGCCGGCCGCGGCCGCGGTGCGCGCGCTGTCGTTGGCCGTGGCCGCTGGCGCGTACCAGCGCAGCGCCTCGAGACCGTTGCGGTCGATCCACGCCAGTGCGGTGTACAGAGTCGAGCAGCGGAAACGCAGCCCCGCATCGCCTGCGGCGATCCCGGCCTCGCCCTCCAGCGCCGACCGCGTCAGCGCCGCGGACAGATGCGCGTCGAGGCGCGCGGGATCGATGCGATGCGGCCGGGTCGGCAACCCCGGCGCCTGTTTCCCCTGCCCGAGCGAACGCAGACGCGCATCCAGCGCGGTCAGTCGTTTCGCGGTGTCCGCACCCGGACAGCGTTGCGACACGATCTGCGTCGCCGGCGCATCGGATGGCGGCGTACCGGCCGATGCGGCTGCGGAGGCCGGCGGCGGCGTTGTCGCCGGAACGATCGCGGAGGCGATGACCTCCAGGCCGCGCTGCAGCGGCGCGTTGCGGTGCGCGGGTGCGATCGGCGCCGTGACATGTTCGCGCAGGGCGTAGACCGTGATCGCCAGGGTCAGCAGCACCAGGGTGGTCGCCAGTCCGTGGATGCGTCGGAGCAGGGGATAGAGCATGGCCGTCCTCACTCCTCCCAGTCGTTCATGGCAAGCCCGCAGAGGGCGGCTGCGGAGATCAGACCGGCGCTGCCGTAACTGAACAGCGGCAGAGGAATGCCGGTCATCAGCGCCAGCCCCTGCGAGCCCAGAATCGTCACCAGCGCCTGCGTGGCGAGCGAGATCGCCATCCACGTCAGCAGCCAGGCGCGGAAGATGCGGGCCGAGTACACCCGATCGGTGGCGCCGTCGGGCGCGCGCGCCAGCTGGAAACACCAGAACAGCATCGCCGCGACCATCAGGAAAGCCGCAGGATATCCATAGATCGCGCCGAGACCGTTGAAGACATAGTCCGACTGGATCTGCATCGGCACGCCGCGGCACACCCCGCCCAGCGAACCGACCCAACCGCACCAGGGCGTGGATCCCACATCGAAGCCGAACCATCCGCCCGCATCGCCGAGCCAGCGCAACTCGGCGAGGAAGTCGCGTTCGGCGGAGAACGGCGAGGCGATCGCCTCCAGCCGTTCCGCGACGTGGTTGCGCCCCGCGCCGAGTTGTTCCACCAGCAGATACAGCGCGCTGGTGCTGAGAATCAACACCAGCACCACCGCCAGATCCTGCATCGCCTGCAGTCCCGCGCGCGCGGCGCCGGTGGTCGCACCCGCGCGCCTGCGCCACATCCCGCCGATCGCCGCGGCCACCACCACGCAGCAGGGGACCGACAGCGCGAGCAGCGCCGCGGTGGTCTGGCCGAAGTCGCGGATCAGCACGGCCATCGTCGTCGCCAGCACCGCGACCGCGACCCCCAGCCATGCGAACCGAGCCAGATAGGTCCCGACGTTCGCGGTGAGCAGATGCGGGCGTTCCACCCAGCGGTAGATCAACCACGCGGCGATCCACCAGAACACCCAGCGCGCCGCTTCGCCGGCCGCGGAGCTGCCGCCGGTGAACTGCCGGATCGGCAGGGCGATCGCGGGGATCGCCAGGATCGCGAGCAGGATCCCGGCCCCGGAGGCGCCGGAGAGCCAGCGCATGAACGCGGTGCCCTGCGGCGCCCGATCCGCAGCGCCGAACCACCATGCGGCCGCGCCCACCAGCAGCGCCAGAACGGAGATCGTCATCAGCAGCGCCGGCTGCGGCAGCGCCTCAACGCCGAGCGCTCCGCGGCTCGCGTCGGAAGCGACGCGTTGCGCGTCTCCTCCGCACAGCTCCGGCGCGAGCGCCACTGCCGCGAATGCCACTGCGGCGACGCCCAGCGACAGCACCGCGATCGTACGCAGCGGCGACAGCCGCTCGAGCATCGAGAATGCGGCCATCGCGGTGGTCAGGATCGGTACCGCGAACATCGCCATGCTCGCGAGCACGACGTAGGCCAGGAACATCGATTGCGCCTGGTACAGCCCCAGGAACGCGTTCGCCGGGTAACCGCGCGCGGCGTAATCCGTCAACCAGATCAGGCCCAGCCCGGTGAACAGCACCCACGCGGCGGCGTGCCATGGACGCGCCGCGGTGGCGTGCGGCAGCGCGGGCATCGGCCGGCGCATCGCGATGCGAAGAAGGGTATCGATCAGGGCCAGCGCCAGCGGC
>JBIJBH010000503.1:0-2735 GCA_044345315.1 Lysobacteraceae bacterium | reverse complement strand
ATCGACGTAGAGATTGACCCGATCGACGTTGCCGTTGCGGTCGCGCTGGAAACGCTGGCGGGTGCGCGGCACCTCGTC
Source organism: Lysobacteraceae bacterium (assembly GCA_044345315.1). GTDB lineage: Bacteria > Pseudomonadota > Gammaproteobacteria > Xanthomonadales > Xanthomonadaceae > Lysobacter_I. The sequence continues at coordinate 2,657 of JBIJBH010000503.1, read as the reverse complement.
GGGCTGATGGCTGCGGAAAGCCACCGCAAGCCCCTGCTCGGTCGCGAGGACCCAGGCTTCGGTGCGATGCTTCGATGGCTCGCGGGTGAGCGGCTGGGTCATCCGGAAATCGTCGATGCGCCGGGCGCCCGACCATTCCGTGTCGTCGATCTTTCCGTCGATCTCGAGCGCGAACGCCGGCGGCGACATCGAGAGCACCGCCGCGAACAACAGAGCGCGCATGGCCGTGTCCCGTGTTGGAGTTGCGGCGCATCCTGCGCCTCGGACACGGCCGCGGCGACTGTCTTTGGTCATGGGAACTTTCGCCGCCGCCGTCACTCCTGTCACTGCAGGTGTGCGGAGTTTGGCGGCAACAGCAACAAGATCGGCAACAGCAGCGACGGTGCGCGGCCGGGCGCGCCTTCACGCGCGATCAGTCTGCGGCGGCGCGCCTGCGCTTGGGCTGCAGCATGGTGCCGGTGCATTTCTTCGCGCCGCAGCGGCAGCCCCACAGTTTCTTGAGCGCCGCCGTGTGCGGTTCGTCGAGGACGATGCCGTAGTTGTAGGTCAGCTCCTCGCCGGGCTCGATGTCGCGGATCGCCTCGATGAAGACCTTGTCCTTGTGCGGCTTGCCCTTGTCGTTCTCTTCCACAACCGCCTCGCAGTTGGGATCGCAGCTGTGATTGATCCAGCGCGCGATGTTGCCGTCGACGTTGGCGTCGATCACGTAGTCTTCGTTGAGCGTGAACAGGAAGGTGTGACCGTTCTCCTGCATGTCGCCATACAGCCGATCGACCTGCTCGTGGCCGCGCACCTTGCCCTTGTAGCGGACGACGCGCTCGCCCTTGCGGATCGGTTCGTCGGCGAACACGCCGTTGCCGTGGATGGACGACAGACGCGCGACGATCTTCTTCTTCGGCATGGCGGCAACGGCTCGGCGATACGGAGACGCCGGATTATGGCCGATCGCGGCGGTGTTGTCGCATCGGCGCCGCTGCGCAGCCGCAGCCCCCGCAGGCGCTGAGGCCGCGCGCGTCGCGTTCAGAACCACTGCCACGGCCGGGTCCACATCAGCACCCAGGCCAGGCCGAACACGGCCCAGAACATGCCGTTCAAACCGCGCCAGGCTTTCCAGGCCAGGAACACCGCGGCCGCGATCAGCAGCCAACGCACGAGGCGCGCGCGTTCGGTGCCGGCCGGAGCGGCGGTGGCGCGCGCGAAGAGGTCGCCGACCGCGCCGCGCAGCGTGCCGTGGAAGGTGGAGGAAGTGCTGTCGTTCATGGCGGGGACTCCTGCGTCCGGGAGTGGACGCTGCGGATTCTCCGGTTCCGACGCGGGGCGGCCATTGGCAGCGATCAGCCATCGCAGGTGACGCCTGTCATCCGCGGCCGTCGGGCCGCACGATCGCGCGTCGATGGACCTGCGGCGACGGGGCCGCAGGCGCGTGTCGCGGGCCGATTTGAGCCTGCCCCGCCGAAAGCGTACAATTTCGGTCCTGTTTCATTCCGATGCCCTCGCCCGCCCCCTGCCGCCATGCTCCGCGTCACCAAACTCACCGACTACGCCACCGTCGTGCTCGCGGTCCTCGCCGCCGAGCCGGGGGCCCTGCTCAGCGCCAGCGGGCTGGCCGAGCGCGCCGGGCTGGAAGCGCCGACCGTGGCCAAGCTGCTGAAGCCCCTGGCACAGGCCGGTCTGGTGCAGGCCTTCCGCGGCGCCGCCGGCGGCTATCGTCTGGCCCGCCCGGCCGCCGAGATCTCGCTGGTGGAGATCATCGAGGCGATGGAAGGCCCGCTGGCGATGACCGAGTGCAGCGTGCACGAGGGCCAGTGCGGGATCGAACAATCCTGCGGCGCGCGCGCCAACTGGCGCCGGATCAACGAAGTGGTCGCCGATGCCCTGCGCCGGGTGTCGCTGGCCGACATGGCGCTGCCCGCGGGCGCGCCGCCGCGCAAGACCATCCCCGTCGCGCTCGACGCGCGCTGAGGCAACGCCATGACCCTGCCCGAACCGCAGATCGCCGCCGCCGAACCCGTACAGAACGCCGAGATCCTGGAACAGCTCGGCCGCCGCTACGAAGCCGGCTTCGTCACCGACATCGAGACCGATACCCTGCCGCCGGGGCTGAACGAGGACGTGATCCGCTTCCTCTCGGCGAAGAAGGAAGAGCCGCAGTGGATGACCGACTGGCGCCTCGCCGCCTATCGGCACTGGCTGACCATGAACCCGCCGGAGTGGGCCAAACTCGAGATCGCGCCGATCGACTTCCAGGCCATCAGCTATTACGCCGCGCCCAAGGGTCCGAAGTACAAGTCGCTGGACGAAGTGCCGCAGGAACTGCTCGACACCTACGACAAGCTCGGCGTGCCGCTGCACGAGCGCGCGAAGCTCGCCGGCGTGGCGGTCGATGCGGTGTTCGACTCGGTCAGCGTGGGCACCACGTTCCGCAAGGAACTGGCCGAGAAGGGCGTGATCTTCTGCTCGATGTCCGAAGCCATCCAGGAACACCCCGACCTCGTGCGTCAGTACCTCGGCAGCGTGGTCCCGGTCGGCGACAACTACTTCGCCGCGCTCAATTCCGCGGTGTTCTCCGACGGCAGCTTCGTCTTCATCCCCAAGGGCGTGCGCTGCCCGATGGAACTGAGCACCTATTTCCGCATCAACGCGATGAACACCGGCCA
>JBIJBH010000502.1:0-2740 GCA_044345315.1 Lysobacteraceae bacterium | reverse complement strand
CCGACCAGCTGTGCGCGAGCTCATGCGCGATCAGCGAGACCAGCGACTTGTCGCCGACGATCACGGTCGGGGTGATGAACGACAGCCGCGGATTCTCCATGCCGCCGTACGGGAACGACGGCGGCAACACCAGCAGGTCGTAGCGATCCCAGCGATACGGACCGTACAGCGCCTCGGTGGTCGCGATCATGCGTTCGGTGTCCTCGAACTCGGCCACCGCGCGGTCGAGCATCGCCGGCTCGGTCCACACGCCGCTGCGGTCGGAGATGCGCTTGAACACCAGGTCGCCGGCCGCGATCGCCATCAGATAGGACGGGATCTTCTGCGGCATGCGGAAGCTGTAGTCGCCGTCCCTCACCGCATTCGGATCGTTGTCGGCGCTCATCAGCACCATCACGTCCGGACGAGTGGTCACGCGCGCGCTGTAGGTGTAGCGCACGCTCGGCGTGTCCTGCAGCGGCACCCACGACCGCGCGTGGATCTGCTGCGACTGGCTGAACATGAAGGGCAATTGCTTGCCCTCGGTCATCGACGGCTCCAGCCACTGCAGGCCGGAGGCCTGCGGCGAGGTGCGGTAGGTCACGCGCACCTGCGGGTTGCGGTTCGGGACATCAATGCTGAGCTTGCTGCCGAGCACCGGGTCGGCGGCGGCCAGCTTGAACGTCAGCGGCTGCCAGCCGCCCTTGCCGTCGCCGCCCTCGACCTTCTCGATGGTCAGGTCGCGGGTGTCGAGCAGCAGCGCGGTCGCGGCCTTGTCCTTCCACTCCAGGCTCAGGGTGGCGGTGCCGGCGAGGGTCTTGCTGTCGAAGTCCATCGCCAGATCGAGGGCGAGATCGCCGATCGCGACCTTGTCGGGCTCGGCATAGGAATGCTCGTCGATCGGTGCGACGGCGGCCGGCTTGGGCTTGGCCGCGGGCGCCGTCGGCGCGGAGGTCTCGGAGTTGCAGGCGGTCATCATCAGCGAGGCGAGCAGCGGCAGGGCCAGAATCGAGGCGCGCATGGCATGTGGGGCACGGACAGGGGCGGCCAGTGTACCCGTCCGGGCCGCATCGACGCGGACCGGCGGCGGTGACGGCGGGGACGACCTCCGGCACGGTCGACGCCCCGGCGCGGTCCGTATCCTGTGCGCATGCCTCCCCTCTTTGCCTCGTTGCGCTCCCTGCGGGCGCCGACCGCGTGTTGCCTGCTCTGGGCGATCCTTGCGACCGCCGCCGCGGCCGCCTCCGATCTGCCCGCGCCCGTTTCGCCGGGCAGCCTGCCGCAGATCCCGCGCATCGACGCCCCGCTGCAGGCCGACGGCCGCGCCGACGAGCCGGCCTGGGCCGACGCCGCGGTGTTCGAACTGGCCTACGAGACCCGCCCCGGCGACAACACCCCGCCGGCCGCGCGCACCGTCGCCCGGGTGCTCTACACCGAGGACGCGCTGTGGCTGTCGTTCCGCGCCGAAGACCCGGACCCGACCGCGATCCGCGCCTTCCTGCGCGATCGCGACGCGCTGTGGAACGACGATTTCGTCGGCTTCGAGCTGGACACCTTCGACGACCAGCGCCGCGCCTATGGTTTCTACGTCAATCCGCTGGGCGTGCAGGCCGACCTGATCGCCGAGGAAGCCAGCGGCAACGAGGACACCTCCTGGGACGGGCTGTGGACCAGCGCCGCGCGGATCACCGAAGACGGCTACGAGGCCGAGCTGAAGATCCCGTTCGCCACCTTGCGCTTCCCGCCGGGCCAGGCGACCCAGCGCTGGGGCCTGCGCCTGCTGCGGATCCGTCCGCGCGAGTTCCGCTACACCTACGCCAGCACCCGGATCGAACGCGGCGCACGATGCAATCTGTGCGCGCTGCAGAAGATCGAGGGCTTCGCCGGCGCGCGCCAGGGCCGCAATCTGGAGATCGTGCCGACACTGACCGTGCGCCACGCCGAAACCCGCCGGCCGGGCGTCGGCTGGGACAGCACAGGCACCGAGATCGAACCCGGCCTCGACGTGAGCTGGGCGCCCTCGCCCAATCTCACCCTCAACGCCACCCTCAACCCGGATTTCTCGCAGGTCGAATCCGACGAGGCCCAGCTCGATCTCAATACCAGCTTCGCGCTGTTCTTCCCGGAGAAACGTCCGTTCTTCCTCGAAGGCGCGGACTACTTCAACAGCCCGCTGAACATCGTCTACACCCGCCAGATCGCCGATCCGGACATCGGCCTGCGCGTCACCGGACGCAGCGGCCGCCACGCCTACGGCGCGGTGGTCGCGCAGGACACGGTGACCCAGGTGCTGCTGCCGGGCGCGCTCGGTTCCAGCTTCGCCGTACTCGAACAGGATGCGGATGTCGCGATCGGCCGCTACCGCTACGACTTCGCGGCGAACGACGACGGCCGTCAGGCCAGCCTCGGCGCGATCGCGACCTGGCGCAGCGGCAGCGACTACCGCAGCGCGCTGGCGGGCGTCGACGGCCGCTGGCAGCGCGGCGCGCATACCTTCACCGGGCAATGGCTGCGCAGCGACACCCGCTATCCGGCCACGCTCGGCCAGGCCGACGACACCCCGGCCGGCGACGCCCTGACCCTGCGCTACAACTTCGGCAACCGGAACTGGAACGCCAACGTCTCGCATACCGACATCGACCCGGGTTTCCGCGCCGATCTCGGCTTCGTCGGCCAGGTCGGCTACCGCAAGTCGGTCGTCGGCGGCAGCCGCGTCTGGTACGGCCGCGAGGGCGCGAAGATCACCCGCGTGTCGCTCTAC
>JBIJBH010000501.1:0-2752 GCA_044345315.1 Lysobacteraceae bacterium | reverse complement strand
GCGATGCAGCGCATCCCGATCTGACCGGCCGGCATTCTCAACAGGGGGTTTCACGTGTTCAAGCTCTTCAGCCGCTCCGCGGCGGTGCTCGCCATTCTGGTTCTCACCGGCTGCGCCTTCAGCTCCGAAAAAATCGACGTCGGCTACACGCCGGACGCCCAACCGACCATCATCCAGGGCGCTTCCGATATCGGCGTCAAGGTGCAGATCAGCGATGTCCGCGCCCGCACCGACCGGGTGTCCTCGCGCGTCAACGGCTACGGCCAGGAACTCGGCGCCATCACCCTCAATCAGAGCGTGTCGAGCCTGATCGAGACGGCGATCGAAACCGAACTGAAAAACCGCGGCTATCCGCTCGACAGCGGCAAGGTGGTCATCAACGTCGAGATCCACGACTTCTACAACCGCTTCCAGGTCGGCTTCTGGTCGGGCACCGCGATCGCCAACGTGCGCATCAATGTGAAGATCAAGGATGCCCAGAGCAATCTGGTGTTCTCCGAAATGGTGAGCGGCCAGGGCACGGTCGAGAAAATCCAGCTCGCGACCGGCAAGCATGCGCAGCCGGCGCTGGAGCAGGCGCTGAAGAACGCGATGACGAGCCTGTTCGGACGCGAGGATTTCTACCAGGCGATCCGGCGCGCGCACGAGTCCGGCTGACGTTCGTTCCGACACGACCGCCCTGCCCTTCGCGCGCGGTGGCGATCGATATCCGGACTGCACGAAAAAAACGGAACCGCCATCGGCGGTTCCGTTTTCATTTCAGGCGATCCAGCACCTCGACCAACTCCGGCGCCAGCGGTGCGTCGAGCAGGTAGTGCGCGCGGCCGCCGTCGAGGCTGAATTCGAGCGAGGCGGCGTGCAGGAACAGGCGCCGGAGGCCGGCCTGTTCGCGCAGACGCTTGTTGACTTCGGCGTCGCCGTATTTGTCGTCGCCCGCGACCGGATGACCGATGTGCTGGGCATGGACGCGGATCTGGTGGGTACGGCCGGTCTCGATCCGGACTTCGCAATAGGAATGGCCGCCGCGGCGCTCCAGTACCTTGAAATGACTCAGCGAAGGTTTGCCGTCGCGGTGCACCTGCACATGGCGCTCGCCGCCCTGGCGCAGGCCGATGTGCAGCGGGGCGTCGACGCTCATGGTGCCGTCGGGCATGCGCCCGACCAGCAGGGCGAGGTAGCGCTTGGCGATGCCGCGGCCGTCGTCGGCATCGCTCTCGCGCATCAGCGCCTGCAGTTCGGTCAGAGCCGAGCGCTTCTTCGCGACGATCAGCAGCCCGGAGGTGTCGCGGTCGAGCCGATGCACGAGCTCCAGCGACTCCCGCGGCCGCAGCGCGCGCAGGCTCTCGATCGCGCCGTGGCTGATCCCGCTGCCGCCGTGACTGGCCAGACCCGAGGGTTTGTTGATCGCCAGCAGGCGGGCATCCTCGAACACGATGCTGGCCTCCAGCGCGGCCAGCAGGCCCTTCGGCGGCGGCGCCTTGTCTCCCGCTTCGGCGAGACGCACCGGGGGGATGCGCACCTCGTCGCCGCCCTCCAGCCGGGTCTCGGGCTTGGCCCGGCCGCCGTTCACCCGCACCTGGCCGCTGCGCACGATCTTGTAAATCAGCGACTTGGGTGCGCCCTTGAGCTGGCCGAGCAGGAAATTGTCGAGCCGTTGGCCGGCCCGGTCCTCGGGCACGCGGACCAGCCGCACCTGGCCGGAGGCGCGCGAATTGGAATCGATTGAAGTCATTCGGGGTCGTGTTCTGTTACACTCGCTTCGCGACATAAGGGTTTGATTTCGCAGGGAGTTGCCGCCGTTGAGCTGGTTTGCAACGGCGTCGGGCCGAAAGCCCGCCTCCCCCGCGATCTCCGATGCAGTGCGCGACCACCGCCCCCGGGGCGGCCATGTTAGCGGCTTGTCGGCAAAGCCGGTTGTCGTCGGATGCCTGGCATCCGTGATCCGAACACGTCCCGTGCCGCCGCAACGCCGCGCCCCAGCGCAGCGAAGCAGGCAGCCGGCCCGGCAACACACAGAACAAAAAAGCGCTCCCGCGGCTCGCCGTGGTGTTGCAGCGCTGGAATACCTGCCGCGGCCCGCCGGCCGCGCGCCTGCGCGCGCGACGGTGCCTCCGGCAGTCTCCAGAGGCGAAAACGCCCCGGCGTTCCGCGTGCCCGTCCATGACGGGAACAGGCGCGTGAGGAACGCAAGACCATGAAACGCATGCTCATCAACGCGACGCAGGCGGAAGAACTGCGCGTCGCGATCGTCGACGGCCAGACCCTGTACGACATCGACATCGAACGGCCGTCGAAGGAACAGAAGAAATCCAACATCTACAAGGGCCGCATCACCCGGCTCGAACCGTCGCTGGAAGCGGCGTTCGTCGAATACGGCGCCGAGCGCCACGGCTTCCTGCCGCTGAAGGAAATCTCGCGCGACTACTTCCAGAGCGGCGTGGACCACCACAAGGCCGGGATCAAGGAACTGCTGCGCGAGGGCCAGGAGATCGTGGTCCAGGTCGACAAGGAAGAACGCGGCAACAAGGGCGCGGCCCTGACCACGTTCATCTCGCTGGCCGGCCGCTACATGGTGCTGATGCCGAACTCGCCCACCGCAGGCGGGGTCTCGCGCCGGATCGAGGGCGACGACCGCGCCGCGCTGAAGGCGGCGATGGACGTGCTGGCGATCCCCGACGACATGGGCGTGATCATCCGCACCGCCGGCGTCGGCCGCGACGCCGAAGAACTGCAGTGGGACCTCGACTACCTG
>JBIJBH010000082.1:0-10470 GCA_044345315.1 Lysobacteraceae bacterium | reverse complement strand
AGCGGATCGCAGATCCGCTGCATACATCCACAGCGACGGGGCAGCGGATCTGCGATCCGCTCTACAGGATCGATCAACGTTCGCCGTCGTCGGCGCTCTTGTCCTTGAACCGACACAGATCGCGGATCGGGCAGCGCCAGCATTCCGGTCTGCGCGCCTTGCAGGTGTAGCGGCCGTGCAGGATCAGCCAGTGATGCGCATCCTGCAGAAACTCCGCCGGCACCCGCTTCAGCAACGCCTGTTCGACCGCGTTCACGGTCTTGCCCGGCGCCAGTCCGGTGCGGTTGGAGACGCGGAAAATATGGGTATCGACCGCCATCGTCGGCTCGCCGAATGCGGTGTTCAGCACGACGTTGGCGGTCTTGCGGCCGACGCCGGGCAGCGCCTCCAGCGCGTCGCGGTCGCGCGGCACTTCGCTGCCGTGCTCGGAGATCAGTTTTTCGCACAGCGCGATCACGTTCGCGGCCTTGATGTTGAACAGGCCGATGGTCGCGATGTACGGCTTCAGGCCGTCGACCCCGAGCGCCGCGATCGCCTGCGGCGTGTTCGCCACCGGAAACAGCCGGCGCGTGGCCTTGTTGACGCCGACATCGGTGGCCTGGGCCGACAGCACCACCGCGACCAGCAGTTCGAACGGCGTCGAGAATTCCAGCTCGGTGGTCGGATGCGGGTTCAGCTCGCGCCAGCGTTCGAAGGCGCTGCGGATGTCCTGCGCGGGCATGCCGCCGCGCGGCGCGCGCGCTGTCTTCTTCTTCGTGGCCATCAGTCAGTTCGATCGTTTCGCCGCGGCCTTCGCCTTGGCGCGGGCGAGGGCGGCTGCGGCGGCGGGCGGCAGTGCCGGTGCTGCCGTCTCGGCCTGCGCGGCGGCAGAGGTCGCGGCCGCACGTCGCCGCGCGCGCGTTTCCGCGCGTTCGGCCAGGCGCTGCGCACGTGCGCGATGGCGTTCGCGCGCGGCCAGCGCGCGCAGACGTTCGTCGCGGGCGGAGAGGATCGCGCCGACGCGCGCCGCGCATGCGGGGCAGGCCGCGCCGACGGGCGCGAAGTCGAGCAATCCGAGGGCGATCGCGCGATCGAGATCGCCCGCCGTCAGTGCGCCGTCGAGCGCGGCGATCGACGCCGCGGCGGCGGCGTCGCCGCAGAGCGCGCAGCTCGCGCTCATCGGCCGCGGAACTGCGGCTTGCGCCGCTCCAGGAAGGCTCGCGTACCTTCGCGCATGTCCTCGGTGGAGAAGATCAGCCCGAACTGCGCGGATTCGTATTCCAGCCCTTCCTCGATCCCGCATTCGCCGCCGACGTTGACGCAGTCGAGGGTGCCGCGCAGGGCCAGCGGCGCGGAGCCGGCGAGTTGTTCGGCGATCTTCATCGTCTCGGCTTCGAGATCCGCTGCCGGCACCACGCGATTGACGATGCCCAACTGCAGCGCGCGCGCGGTGTCGATCGGCGCACCGAGCAGACACAGTTCCAGGGTCGCGGCGCGACCGCAGAGGCGGAGCAGGCGCTGGGTGCCGCCGAAGCCCGGGATCAGGCCGAGATTGATTTCCGGCTGACCGACCTTCGCGCTGTCGGCGGCGATCCGCAGATGGCAGGACATCGCCAGCTCCAGCCCGCCGCCGAGGGCGAAGCCATTGATCATCGCGATCACCGGCTTGGGCATGGTCTCGATCCGGCGCATCATTCGGGTGCCGCGGAGCGAGAAATCGCGGCCTTCGACCGGGCTGAGTCCGCTCATCTGGGCGATGTCTGCGCCGGCGACGAAGGCCTTGGGGCCGCTGCCGGTCAGGACCACCACCCGCACGGCAGGATCGGCGGCCGCCGCGTCGAAAGCCGCATGCAGCGCGTCGAGGGTCGCGGAATCGAGGGCGTTGAGACGCTCGGGGCGATCGACGGCGATCCGGCGGATCAGGCCGTGGCCTTCGACCGTGCGGTCTTCGATGCGGAGCGGCGAAGCGGGTGCGGAATCCTGTGTCATGGGCTCGAAAGGTTGCGGGGAGAGGATGGGGTGGGCCATGCCGGATCGACGCGGGCGGGATGTGTCGCCCGATCAATTACTTGCACGGCCGTGTTCATGTCAGGTGTTGATGTGCGGTGCCGGACCGTGGAGTCCGCGATCGCGCGACGATGACGCCGCTCCAGCCTGAACGGAGCCGGCGCCACGCCGCGGCGACGGGAACTCGCGGCCCTCCGGGCCGGTCGCAGCGTCGGCCTCGGTGGCGGTCGCGAGCCGCGGACAGTATCCTAGCCTGTCGTTTGTGGAGTCCACAGCGGGGCCGCCTCGGCGGTTCCATTCCATGCCGGCGATCCCGGCACGTCCCCATCTGGAGAGTTACTGAATGAAGTTGCGTCTGCTTGCCGCTGCGACCCTGGCGGCCCTTGCCCTTACTGCCGGTCAAGCCGCAGCCCAGGACGTCACGTCCGACAAGGGCAAAACCAGCTATGGACTGGGCTATCGCGCCGGTCTGGAGCTGGCCAACGTGCTCGCCAGCGGCGAACAACTGGACATGAACTCGGTCATCAAAGGGCTGCAGGACGCCGCCGCTCGCAAGGATCCTGCCGTTCCGGGCGAACAGCTCGGCGCCGCCATCCAGGCGCTGCAGGGCCGCATGGAAAGCCGCGCCCGCGCGCAGCTCGAACAGCGCGCCGCCGAAAACAAGACCAAGGGCGACGCCTTCCTGGCCCAGAACCGCAGCAAGGCCGGGGTCAAGGTCCAGCCCAGCGGCGTGCAGTACCGGGTGATCGAAGCCGGCAGCGGCGCACGCCCGACCCAGGAAAACCAGATCACGGTCGAATTCCGCACCACGCTGCCGGACGGCACCGAGGTCGAGAACACCAACAAGGCGATCAACGGCCAGGTGCCCGGCCCGGTGACCATCCGCCTGAGCGAGATTCCGCTGGCCGGTCTGCGCGAAGCACTGCAGATGATGTCCAACGGCGCGCGCTGGGAAGTGGTCCTGCCGGCGTCCGCCGCGCACGGCACCAGCATCGAACGCGCCGGCCCGATGGCCAACCAGGTGCTGATCTTCGACATCAAGCTGCTGAGCGTGGGCCCGGTGGTTCCGGCGCCGAGCGCGCAGGCCCGGCCGCGCAACTGATCCGCCGGCGCGAACCGCTCGCGCGCGGGCGGTTCGCCATCCTCCGCGTCACGCCGGCCCCGCGCCGGCGTGACGTTTTTTTGAGCTTCGCCATCGTCCGCACGACAGCCCCTGCAGCGACATCATGAATACGTCTTTCCGCGCCGTCCTCACGCCCTGCATCGGCGTCTGCAAGCTCGCCGCCAACGGTTGCTGCGACGGCTGTTTCCGCACCGGCGACGAGATCGCGCGCTGGTCGACGATGAGCGACGACGAACGCCTGCGGCTGATGGACCATGTCCTGCCGGCGCGGGAAGCGGCCCTCGCCGCGGCCGGCGGATGAGTCCCGCACCGCCGCTGCCCGCGCTCGCCGCTGCGCTGCATCCGCTGCACGCGGCCCCGGACGCGGCGCCCTGGAACCGCGATGAGCTTGCCGATCTGCTGAGCGATGCGCCGGCGACCGAAGCCGCGGTGCTGGTCGGTCTGGTGCCGCGGAGGCAGGGCCTGCAGGTGTTGCTGACCCGACGTACCGACAGCCTGCGCCATCACGCCGGTCAGGTGAGTTTTCCCGGCGGCCGGATCGAGGCCGCCGATGCCGATGCGGTCGCCGCCGCACTGCGCGAGGCGCACGAGGAAATCGGCCTCGGCCCCGCGCTGGCCGCGCCGCTGGGCTATCTCGATCCGATGATCACGATCACCGGGTTCCGCGTGTTGCCGGTGGTCGCGCGGATCGATCCCGATTTCGTCGCCGCGCCCGATCCGGGCGAAGTCGCCGAGGTCTTCGAGGTCGATCTCGGCTTCCTGATGCATCCGGACAATCTCGAACGGGTCGATCTGCCGTTCCGCGGACGGGTCAGGCATGTGCTCGAATTCCGCCGTCCGCCGCAGGCGCCGGAACAGCGGATCTGGGGCGTCACCGCCTCGATCCTGTTCAATCTGCGCGAACGATTGTCGAGGGCAGGACTGACATGAACGATGCGACCCCGCGCTGGCAGACGCTCGTCGATCCGCAGGCGTTGGCGGCGCGGCTGGGCGATGGCGATCTGCGTCTGTTCGACTGCCGCTTCGCGCTCGCCGACGTCGCCGCCGGCGAAGCCGCCTGGCGTGCGGCGCGTCTGCCCGGCGCGCGTTACGCGCACCTGGATCGCGATCTGTCCGGTCCGCATGCGCCCGGGGCCGGCCGCCATCCCTGGCCGGAGGTTTCGGCATTCGCGGCCTGGTGCGCGCGCAACGGCGTCGCGGCCGACACGCAGGTGGTGGCCTACGACGCCGGCGACGGCGCCTTCGCCGCGCGGCTGTGGTGGCTGCTGCGCTGTCTCGGACATCGCGATGTCGCGGTGCTCGACGGCGGCTGGGCGCAGTGGAGCGCGCTGGGTCTGCCGGTCGACGAGACCGCGCCGTCATCCATCGCATCGGCCGTCGCGCCTTCGTCCGCCGCACCGCTTTCCATCACGTTCGATCGCGAAGCGCTGCTCGATGCCGCGGACATCCCGCACAGGCTCGCCGACGGCGATCTGTTGATCGACGCGCGTGCCGCCGAACGCTTCCGCGGCGAGGTCGAGCCGATCGATCGCGTCGCCGGCCATGTCCCCGGTGCGATCAACCGGCCCTACGCCGCCAATCTGCGCGACGGTCGCTTCAAGCCGGCCGCGGAGCTGGCCGCCGAATTCGCCGCGCTGCTCGACGGTCGCCCGCCGCAGCGCGCGATCGCCATGTGCGGTTCCGGCGTCACCGCCTGCCATCACCTGTTGGCGATGGCTCACGCCGGCCTGCCCGGCGCGCGCCTGTTCACCGGCTCCTGGAGCGGCTGGATCGAAGACCCGCAGCGCCCGATCGCGACCGGCGATACAGGAGCAGACCGATGACCGACCGCACCACATCCACATCGACCCTGCCGGTGGAAATCTGGCACAACCCCGCCTGCGGGACCTCGCGCAACACGCTGGCGCTGATCCGTCACGTCGGGATCGAGCCGGTGATCGTCGAATATCTGAAGACACCGCCGTCGAAGGCGGGTCTGGCCGAAGTCATCGCCGCTGCCGGCCTTTCCGTGCGGGCGGCGATCCGGCAGAAGGAGCAGCTGTATGCGGAGCAGGGGCTCGACGATCCGTCGCTCGGCGACGACGCGCTGCTGGAAGCGATGATCGCCACCCCGGTGCTGATCAACCGTCCGTTCGTGATCTCGCCGCTCGGCGTGCGGCTCTCGCGACCGTCGGAAGTGGTGCTAGACATTCTCCCGCCCTGCGATCGGCCCTTCGTCAAGGAGGACGGCGAAGTGGTGATCGACGTGGACGGCCGCCGGGTGCGCTGACGGGACTGCGGCGCGCGGCGCGCGGCGCCGGAACCCGTTCTATTTCTTGAGCTTCGCCACCAGCGCCCGCAGCGCGTTCTGGGTGTCCGGCTCCCACCAGCGATCAACGAAGCGTTCCAGCTGCACGATGTCCGGCGACAGCGCCTCGACCACCGCCTGACGCGCGAGTGCGCGGGTCTGCAGCAGCGGCGTCTGCGGCAGCGCGAGCAGGGCCTGCAGCCAGGCCACGGCGCGCGGCACGACATCCTCGAGATCGGCGAGTTCGTCGACCAGCCCGATCTCCAGCGCGCGTTCGGCCGTGACCATGTCGCCGGCGACCAGCAGACGCTCGGCGCGGTGGTCGCCGACCACCCGCCGCATCAGGCGCTGGATGCCTTCCGGCACCACCAGCCCGACCTGGGTCTCGTTCAGGCCGAGCACGAAAGGCTTGGCCGGATCGAGACTGCGCGCCATCACTCGATAATCGCAGCACAGCGCCAGCACGCAGCCGCCGGCCGGGGCATGGCCGGTCAGCGCGGCGACCACCGGGACGCGCGAGGCGGCCAGCAGTCGCGCTGCGCCGAAGAAGGCCTGCCAGCATTCCAGCACCGCACGGCGGTCGTCGCCCAGCGACAGCAGATAGGGCACGTCCAGGCCGCCGGAAAAGATCTTGGGCGACCCCGTGAGCACCAACCCGCCGACGCCGTCCTTGCCGGCTTCCTCGATCGCGGCGATCAGCGCGCGGCACAGGTCGGGGTCGAGCGCGTTCACCGGCGGGCGCGACAGTTGCAGGCAGCGGATGGTTCCGATGTCGCGGGTTTCGATCAGAGCGCTCATGGGCGAGGGGCGAAGGAAAGGTGCCGGTATCATAGAGCCATCGACCGCCATGCCGAACGCCCCCATGCACCGGATCCTCGCCCGTCGTCTCGCTCTCGTCGCGCTGTGCGCACTCGCCGTCTCCGTATTGCCCGCCGCCGCCGGCCGCGAATGTCGCCCGCAGATACGCGAAGCCTGGGTCCGGATGCCGCCTTCGAAGATGCCGATGATGGCCGGCTTCGGCAGGATCGAGAATCGCTGCGCGATGCCGGTCGCGATCATCGCCGCGCGCAGTCCCTCGTTCGGTGCGGTCGAACTGCACGAAACCCGGATCGTCGACGGCGTCAGCCGCATGCGCCCGGTGCCTGAGCTGCGGATCGCGCCCGACGGCAGCGCGGTGCTCAAGCCCGGCGGCCTGCATCTGATGCTGATGCGCCCGACCGCCGAACTGAAGGCGGGCAGCCGGATCGTGGTCGAATTCGAACTCGCTGGCGGCGGGACGCTGCTCGGCGAGTTCGAAGTGCGCAAGCCGACGCCCTGAGCGATCAGCCCTGCTGCGCCGCTGCCCGCACCGCATCCGGCAGCGGCACCGGCCGGCCGTTGGCCAGTTCGATCCAGACCAGCACCGAATGACCGTCGGCATAGAGCCGGCCGTCCTCGCCGAGGATGCGGTGGCCGAGGGTGAGGCTGGTGTTGCCGGTACGCTCGGCGAACAGTTCGACGAACACCCGTGCCGGGTAGGGGATCGGCAGTCGGTAGTTCATCTGCACCGCGGCCAGCAGCGGGATCCGCCCCGACGACATCCAGTCGCCGCCGGTGGTCTCGAACCAGCGGATCCGCGCTTCCTCGACGTAGGTCATGAAGTTGGCGTTGTTGACGTGGTTGAACGCGTCGAGATCGCGCCAGCGCAGATCGAGCGGCATGCGGAACAGCGGTGCGGGCGTGGTGTCGTTCATGCCGGCGTCTTCTTGTTGCGGGGTTTGCGGGTGGGAGCTGCTGCGGAAGCGGACTTCGCGGAAGCGGACTTCGCGGCGGCGGGCGGCGGCGCGAGCAGTCGCGCGAGGAAGCGCCCGGTGTAGGACTGGGGCATCGCCGCGACTTCCTCGGGCGTGCCCTGGGCGATGATCTCGCCGCCGCGATGGCCGCCCTCGGGGCCGAGATCGATCACCTGGTCGGCGGTCTTGATCACGTCGAGGTTGTGTTCGATCACCACGATCGTGTTGCCCTCGTCGCGCAGCTTGTGCAGCACCGCGAGCAGATGTTCGATGTCGTGGAAATGCAGGCCGGTGGTCGGTTCGTCGAGGATGTAGAGCGTGCGTCCGGTGTCGCGGCGCGACAGTTCCTTGGACAGCTTCACCCGCTGCGCTTCGCCGCCGGAGAGGGTGGTCGCCGGCTGGCCCAGCTTGATGTAGCTCAGACCCACGTCCATCAGGGTTTCGAGCTTGCGCGCGATCGCAGGCACCGGCTCGAACAGCTTGAGCGCGTCCTCGACCGTCATCTCCAGCACGTCGTGGATGCTGTGGCCCTTGTAGAGGATCTCCAGGGTCTCGCGGTTGTAGCGCTTGCCGTGGCAGATGTCGCAGGGCACGTAGACATCGGGCAGGAAATGCATCTCGACCTTGATCAGGCCGTCGCCCTGGCAGGCCTCGCAGCGGCCGCCGCGCACGTTGAAGCTGAAGCGTCCGGGCGAATAGCCGCGGGCGCGCGCTTCCGGCACCGAGGCGAACAGCTCGCGCAGCGGCGTGAACAGGCCGGTGTAGGTCGCCGGATTGCTGCGCGGGGTGCGGCCGATCGGCGACTGGTCGATGTCCACCACCTTGTCGAACAGGTCCAGGCCCTTGATCTCGCGGAAAGCGGCCGGTTTGTGCGAAGCGCCGTTGATCTCGTTCGCGGCCAGCGCGTAGAGGGTGTCGTTGATCAGTGTCGACTTGCCGGAACCGGAGACGCCGGTGATCGCGGTGAACAGGCCGGCGTGCAGGGTCAGGTCGACGTTCTTGAGATTGTTCCCCGACGCGCCGCGCAACTGCAGCTTCATCTTCGGGTTCGGCTTGTGCCGGTGCGCGGGCACTTCGATGCGTTTGGCGCCGGACAGGTACTGCCCGGTCAGCGAGCGCGGCGCGCGCAGCACGTCCTCCAGCCGGCCCTCGGCCACGACTTCGCCGCCGTGCACGCCGGCGCCGGGGCCGATGTCGACGATGTGGTCGGCGAGCCGGATCGCGTCCTCGTCGTGTTCGACCACGATCACGGTGTTGCCCAGATCGCGCAGCCGGGTGAGGGTGCCGAGCAGGCGCTCGTTGTCGCGCTGGTGCAGGCCGATCGACGGTTCGTCGAGCACGTACATCACGCCGACGAGGCCGGCGCCGATCTGCGAGGCGAGGCGGATGCGCTGCGCCTCGCCGCCGGAGAGCGTGTCGGCCTTGCGTTCGAGCGTGAGGTAGTCGAGACCGACATCGACCAGGAAGTTCAGGCGCTCGCGGATTTCCTTGACGATCTTGGTCGCGATCTCGCCGCGCCAGCCGGGCAGGGCGAGGCGGCTGAAGAACGCCAGCGCCTCGTCGATCGGCAGCACCACGATCGAAGGCAGCGGCCGGTCGGCGACGAACACGTTGCGCGCCGAGCGGTTCAGGCGTGCGCCGCCGCAGTCGGGGCAGGGGCGCTCGCTGATGTATTTCGCCAGTTCCTCGCGCACCGCCGGCGATTCGGTCTCGCGGTAGCGGCGTTCGAGATTGGGGATGATCCCCTCGAAGCGATGCTTGCGCTGAGTGCGGCCGCCGGTGTCGGTGAGATAGGTGAAGGTGATGACCTCTTCGCCGCTGCCGTGCAGGATCGCCTGCCGGGTGGCGTCGTCCAGCGCCTCCCACGGCGTATCGACGTTGAAGCGGTAGTGCTTCGCCAGCGACTGGATCAGCTGGAAGTAGTAGACGTTGCGCCGGTCCCAGCCGCGGATCGCGCCGGCGGCGAGCGACAGCTCCGGATGCACGACCACCCGGCTCGGGTCGAAGAACTGGGTCACGCCCAGGCCGTCGCAGGTCGGGCAGGCGCCGAGCGGCGAGTTGAACGAGAACAGCCGCGGTTCCAGCTCGGGCAGCGCGTAGTCGCAGACCGGACAGCTGTATTTCGAGGAGAACAGCAGCGGCTCGGCCGCAGCGTCGTCCAGCGACTGCACGATCGCCATGCCGTCGCCGAGCTTGAGCGCGGTCTCGAACGATTCCGCGAGCCGCTGGCGCAGATCCTCGCGCGGCTTGAAGCGGTCGACCACGGCCTCGATCGTGTGTTTCTGGCGCAGCGCCAGCGGCGGTACCGCGTCGATCTCGTGCAGGGTGCCGTTGACCCGCACCCGCACATAGCCCTGCGCGCGCAACTGCTCGAACACCTGGGCGTGCTCGCCCTTGCGCTCGCGCACAACCGGTGCGAGCAGCATCCAGCGCTGCTCCGAGGTCTTCGGGTCGTTCCCCAGCGCGACGACCTGATCGACCATCTGGCTGACGGTCTGCGCTTCAAGCGGAAAATGATGGTCCGGGCAGCGCGGAGTGCCGACCCGCGCGTAGAGCAGGCGCAGGTAGTCGTAGATCTCGGTGATCGTGCCGACCGTCGAGCGCGGATTGTGCGAGGTCGATTTCTGCTCGATCGAGATCGCCGGCGAGAGGCCCTCGATATGATCGACGTCGGGTTTCTCCATCACGCTCAGGAACTGGCGCGCGTAGGCCGACAGCGATTCGACGTAGCGGCGCTGGCCCTCGGCGTAGATGGTGTCGAACGCGAGCGATGACTTGCCCGAGCCGGAGAGGCCGGTGATGACGATCAGCCGCTCGCGCGGCAGATCGAGATCGATGTTCTTGAGATTGTGGGTACGCGCTCCGCGGATGCGGATGGTGTCCATCGCCATGGGGGAGTGGGTCCGGGGTCGTGGGGACGCCCCGCACCGCCCCGGAGATGTTCCGGCGCCGGCGCGAAGCCAACGGGAAAGCCTACCGGTCCCCCGCGGACGGAGCAAATCGCCGTCTATCTCCCGCGCGCGCGGCGCGATGCTCTCAGCGCAGCAACTCGAACCGCATCGCGGCGCCGCCGGGCGGCGGGACCGCGTTTTCGACCGGCGTGCCGTCCGGGTTCTGGCCCCAGCCCAGGGTTTCGATTGCCGAGGGGTCGATTCCGTTCAGGATCAACTGCACCTTCAGCGCCTCAGCGCGCTGTTTCGACAGGAACACGTCGTGACCGGCGTCGCTGCTGGGCAGCACCGGGCCGACGATCCGCAGCCGGGTCCCGGGCGGCGCGCTGCGGATCGCGTCCGCGGCCTCCG